>NZ_CAUQPN010000015.1:0-12021 GCF_963520105.1 uncultured Abiotrophia sp. | reverse complement strand
CGCCATGACGCGTTGGGCCTCCAACACGACGTGGCTCGAGATCCAAGGGTCCAAATCCCCCAAAAAGAGAGCAAAACGAGTGCGCCACGTCGCATTGGGAGCCCGCCATGTCGTGTTGGGCCTCCAACACGACGTGGCTCGAGCCCAAGGGTCCGAATCCCCCCAAAAAGAGGGTAAACGAGTGCGCCATGTCGCATTGGGAAACCGCCATGACGCGTTGGGCCTCCAACACGACGTGGCATGAGCCCAAAGGAGGCGAACCGCCCCAAAAGGAGGTAAAAAAAGCGCGCCACGTCGCATTGGGTCCACGCTATGTCGCGTTGGACCTCCAACGCGACGTGGCTCCCCAACTTCAGACTCCATCATACTGAGACAGGCACTGATAAACGGTGGCGTAATCATTTTGGTAGCAGGCGTGGTGGCCTTTGTGGAGTGGGTGGAAATATTTAGCTAGTTGGCGTTGCAGGGTGCGGTCCAATTGCTTGCTTCCCACATAGTTGGAAATTGCCGAGCGGCTCAGCGGTAGGTCATGATTTAACAAAGCCCACTCACAGGCGCTTCGCAAACAGGCGGCTGCTTTATCTTCCCTAAACCCACAATGTGGGCAGGAAACCTTATAACGACTACAAGTCATGCCCAGCCGCAAACAACGGGGGCAGCCAATACCGCTTAGCAGAGTTTGGCGCTCGATGGAAGTCAATTGGCGCGGTCGATAGGGGCTGGCATGTTGGAGCGGCCCCAGTAAATCCAAGAGTAGCTGCTGGCGCCGACTGCAAGGCTGACCTGCCATCTGGTCTGCCAGCCCCTGAAGCCAAGTCAGTGCCTGCGGCCACAGCATATATTGACCCGCAGCTAAGCCCTCGACCTGCAAATGGTCCTGGCTGAAAATCAACTTGGACACTAACTGGCAGTCTAATTGCTGGCTCCTAAGAAATTGCTGCAACAAGCTCTGGGCTCGGGCCACTTGCCCCAGCAAGTCATGTTGATAAGGCCGCCCGTTGAGTCTGGAAGCAAATCCCTGATAGAGAAACTGCCCGCCATAATGCTTGATTTCCACTAGATAGAGCCCCTGGGGCACTAGCAAAAGCCCATCGATTTGCGTGCCCTTTCCCAGGGGGATCCACAAATCAGTCAGATAAAAAGTAGACAGCCCCAGGTCTTGAATCACTTGGGCAAGCCTCGCCTCGCCCTCTAAGCCAGTTAAGAGACGCAGGTAGTCTGCTTCGTCCTCCTGGGATAAGTGGCCTCTTTGCTTGATCAGCTGATAAAATCTTGCCTCTTGATGGTACATAGCACTTCCTCCTTCTTATATAAATACCCCAAAAGGCGTCTCCTCGCACCAAATCCAGGCCTAAAAGTTTGATGAGAAAGGCTGGGTCTTTTGCTTTTAAGTCTTTTCCATTATAATAGACAGTGAATAAGTCAGGAGAAGGAGACAGGACTATGTTGAACGAGATGATGCACCGGCCAGTGGTCATGCAGAAAATAATCGACTTGATGCGGGAGGGGCAACTGCCTTTTGAAGGAGTCGTAGGTCAGTTGGAGGCCTTTGCTAATGCCAATGGGATTCCGGTGGTCCCTCACGAAACAGCCAAGTTCTTGGACTTTTTCTGTGCCGCTACCCAACCTCAACAAATCCTAGAAATCGGGACCGCCATTGGATTTTCGGCTAGTCTTATGGCTCAACACCTAGCATCTGACGGCCACTTAACCACGATTGACCGCTACGCCCTCATGTTTGAACGCGCTAAGTCCAACTTTGAGCAGGCCGGTCTGGCGGATAAGGTGACGGTCCTAGAAGGGGATGCGGCTGATATTCTGCCTACCTTACCGGCTAATCACTATGATCTGATTTTTATGGATAGCGCCAAGGCCAAGTATCTGGAGTTCTATCCTTACTGTATGCGTCTGCTTAAGATGGGGGGCGTCCTATTGATTGATGATGTCCTGCAAGCGGGCACCATCATGGATGCCTTAGATACACGGCCTAAGCGGGTGCGCAAGATTCATCGCAAGCTCAATGAGCTCTTCCAAGCCGTCTTGACCGATCAAGATCAACGGGCCTGCCTCCTGCCTTTAGGAGATGGACTGCTCATGGTCCGCAAGGAAAAGGAAATAGAGGTAGAAGACTTCCTAGCCACCCAATGGGATAAGACCTGGTGCCAACAAGTGGCAGAAAAAGCCGAGTCCAAACGCCAAGCGGCGGCGCCTGCCCTTAACGAGTTTCAACAAATGGCCGCCGAACAAATGGAAGACAGCAAGGAATCTGGCCAAGAACTAGCTCAGGATATTGGCTTAATCGCCATTGACCTAGATGGCACCCTGCTGACCAACCAAAAGACCATTAGTGCCACCAACGTCGCCACTCTGGCCCGGGCGCATGAGGCAGGCATTAAGATTGTCATCTGTACCGGTCGGACCCTACCTGGGGTGGACTTCTATGTGCCGGAGCTGCCTTTCTTAAGTGAGTCGGACTTTATGATTCTACAAAATGGGGCGCAAACCTTGTCGGCCCAGGCGCCTTTCCAATCGGTCTTCCAACGCTTCTTGACCCAAGCGGCGCGGCAACGGGCGCTGGAACTAGTGGCGCCCCTCAAGGACCAGGGTGCTCAGTTGGTGGCCTTTGACCGCGACCATATCTACCTAGTAGGGGATCCAACGCCTAATGCCTTGGTAGCTCGCGACGCCCAGTTTCTTAAAACAGACGTAACGCCAATCTCCGACGAAGACTTCCTGGCCAATAGCCAACTCAATAAGGCCATGATTCTGGCGCCGGAAGCAGTGCTAGATGCTTGGATTCCGACCATTGAGGCGACCGACTGGCAAGCTCTGTCCATGGTGCGGAGCCAGAAGGTTATCCTAGAATTTCTGCCGGTTGGTGTTTCTAAGGCTAGTGGATTAGACCAGTTGGCCCGTCACTTAGGTCTGCGTCCTGAGCAAGTCATGGCTCTAGGCGATGCGGCTAATGATGCTGAGATGTTAGATTTTGCCGGCTGTGCGGTAGCCATGGGCAATGCTTCAGACGACCTCAAAGCCAAGGCCGACTTTGTGACTTTAACCAATGAAGAAGACGGTGTTTCACATGCTATTGAGACCCTCATATTACAAAAGAAACAAAATTATATAGAATAATTAATGGAAGGGTCAAAGAAAATTCACAATTCGATGCTAAAATCTGTATTTGAATAAGAGAAAAAGTGAGGACGAGAAATCATGAAAAAAGGATTAATCATTGGCACGACAACAGTTTTACTGTTAGCTGGTTTGGGCTATAGTGCCGGTGTAGGCTTCTACGCCCAGAAATTCCAAGCCAATACTAAATTTGGCTCCTTGGATATTTCCAACTTAACCTTAGCGGAAGCGGAGGATAAGATTGGCAAGGACCTTAATCAGAAGGAAGTAACCATTCTAGAGAACGGCAAAGAAGTAGGACGCTTTACCTTAGAACAAGCAGGTGTCCAAGTAGATGCCAACAAGGCTTTGGAATCAGCTTATAATTCACAAGACCCAACCGGTTGGGTAGGTAGTTTCTTCAACACCACCGAATATAAGAATGTCTTGCTCAATCACGTGGCTTTTAACGACGAGAACCTTAGCAAGACTCTGGATGGCTTTGGCTTGAACAACCAAAACCGGACAGCGGCTGAAGATGCTAAGATCGAGTATTCTAACGGACAAGGTTACCATGTCACCCCTGAAAAATCCGGTAACCAATTAGACGTAGCTAAGGTTAAGGAACTGATTGTTTCTCAAGTGCAATCAGGTAACACCTCGGTTGAAATCAATTCGGCCTACCAAGAGCCAAAAATCAAGAGTGATGATCCTAAGATTACCCAAGTCATGGATCAAATTAACAAGGTCGCGGATACCAAAATTACCTTGACTATCTCAGGCAAGGAAGAAGTCATTCCTAAAGATAAAATCAATGACTGGATTCAATTCGATGAGTCTAATAACTTGGTAGTAGACCAAAGCAAGGTCCAAGACTATGTCAAGGAACTCAACACCAAATACGCGACCATCAACAAAACGCGTAAATTTGCTTCAACCTTATCTGGGGTGGTCGATGTGCAACCAGGGACCCTAGGGTGGTCCATTGACTCTGAGGCAGAGGCAGAGAAGATTGTAGCAGACCTTAACAAGGGTGGTACCATCAAGCGTGAACCAACGGTTGTTGGGACGGGTTATGCTGACAAGGAAAATGATATCGGTCCAAGCTATGTCGAAGTCGACATTGCCCACCAAATGATGTTTATTTACAAGGATGGTAAGAAGGTACTGGAAACACCAGTCGTAACCGGTCGCCCTGGGACGACCACTATCCCCGGGGCCTACGCTTCTTGGAATAAGGAGTCTCCTTCAACCCTCAAGGGTTACAACCCACATACTCAGAAGGAATATCAACAACCGGTTGATTACTGGATTCCATTTGATGACACTGGCCAAGGGATTCACGATGCCAACTGGCAAGCTTCCTTCGGGGGCGAAGCCTACCTATCGAATGGTTCTTTAGGCTGTATCAACACACCACCAGGTACCATGGCAGAAGTTTACCAATTAGTTGAAGTCGGCATGCCAGTTATCATCTTCTAATGATTAAACGCCTTTAATTTGGAAACCTTAAACAAAAGGCCCTACCTTTTGTTTAAGGTTTCTTTTCAAATACTTGTCTATTAGATTACAAGTCCGAGCAAGCTTTGACATAAGTAGAAAACTTGAGCGTAAGGGCTTTAATATTCCCGCAAAACCCGCTATAATAAAGGAGTGAGACCTTAAGGGGAAGGCTCACCCATTTGAACCTAGAACGTCATGAGAAAGGATGAACCATATGAAAAAGATTCTAGTCGTAGATGATGAAAAGCCAATCTCTGATATTATTTCTTTTAACTTAGAAAACGAAGGCTATGCCATTGAAAAAGCTTATGATGGTGAACAAGCATTAGAGGTATTCGAGAAGAGTCAACCAGACTTAGTGATTTTAGACCTCATGTTACCCAAGATGGACGGTTTGGAAGTTTGTCGTGAAATTCGCAAACAATCCGCTGTGCCTGTTATCATGTTAACCGCCAAAGATTCAGAGATTGACAAGGTCTTAGGTTTAGAGTTAGGGGCAGATGACTATGTCACCAAGCCATTCTCTAACCGTGAACTCATTGCCCGCGTTAAGGCTAACTTACGTCGCAATCTAGTCAAGGAACCTGAGCCACAAGAAGTCAATAAAAACGAGATTGTAGTAGGAGATCTGGTCATTCACCAAGATGCCTACATTATCTCTAAGCACGGGGAAGAAATTGAACTGACCCACCGGGAGTTCGAATTACTCCACTACCTAGCCCGCCACATTGGCCAAGTCATGACCCGAGAACATCTCCTTGAGACTGTTTGGGATTATGATTACTTCGGGGATGTGCGGACGGTCGACGTGACCATCCGTCGTCTGCGGGAGAAAATTGAAGATATTCCAAGCCACCCAACTTATATTGTGACTCGTCGTGGGGTCGGCTACCTCTTGAAGAACCCAGATCAAGAATAGGAAGTTCTAGTATATGAAGCGAATCAGACGATTATTTCAATCGATCCATTTTAAAATTCCGATTCAAATCATTATTATTCTGCTGATTGCTTTCCAATTCGTGGGGGTCTACTTCGTTAACCAATACGAGAGCCGTACGCTCAAGAACTACCAGGATCAGATTGATACCCAGGTAGAGTTCTTGGTTAACAATGTGACGCCAATCTTAGAAGAACGCTTGAGTGAGACGGATGAACGCGCCCGTCTGACTCAGGTCATTGATACCTTCTCAAATAGTAATTTGACCCGTATCCAAATCATCAACACTAAGGATGGGATTATCGCGTCAAATAACGCCTTGGACCAGTCAGAAGCACTGGCCAAGACCAATGATAATAATGTGAGGGAAGCGTTGGTTAGCCAACGCTCTTCTAAGTTTTCAGAGTATGATGTCAATAACAAGCGTCATACCTACACCACGATTAAGCCGATTTTGAGTCAGTCGAATAATACGGTGGTAGGGGCGGTCCGGGTGACGGCCAACATGAACCGGGTCTATGAACAGACTCAGAGTGTCATGAGCGTCTTCATCCAGTCGGCTGTGATTGCTATTGTGGGGAGCTTTATCTTAGCCTTAGTGCTCTCCCAAGGCTTAACCCTGCCCATTGAAAACATGCGCCAACAAGCCCTGCGGATTTCGGAGGGGATTTATAACTACCCGGCCAAGATTTTTGGGAATGACGAGTTAGGCGAACTGGCCAAGACCCTTAATGAATTATCGGTCAAGGTTAAGGACTCCCAAGAATTAATTGAATCCGAACGTCAACGTTTGGACGGGATTCTCCGTTATATGACTGACGGGGTGATTGCGACCGACCGGCGCGGTAATGTCCTGCTGGTCAATGAGCGCGCCCTGCAACTCTTGGGTATCGACCAACAATCCGCCATCGGGATTTCCATTATTCGCCTCTTGCGGCTCAAGGATCAATATACCTTGACCGACTTGCTAGGTGATGACCGGGAAATCCTTATGGATTGGGTAGACCATGGAGAGTATTCCATCCTCAAGGGGGAATTCTCCGTTATTCGCCGTGAGACCGGCTTCGTTACCGGGGTGGTCTGTGTCTTAACAGACGTCACCGAACAAGAGAAGACCGAGCAAGAGCGACGGGACTTTGTATCCAACGTCTCCCACGAATTGCGGACGCCATTGACTTCCATTAAGTCCTATACCGAAGCCCTGCGCGAAGGGGCATGGAAGGACCAGGTCATTGCGCCTCAGTTTCTTAATGTCATTCAGTTGGAAACCGACCGTATGATGCGGATGATTGGTAACCTGCTGGATCTATCCAAGATTCACGAAGGTCAATATAAACTCAACCTAGAATACATCGACTTTAAGCGCATGGTCAGTCATATTCTGGATCGCTTTGAATTTATGTTGGAACAGAATCCTGACCAGAAGAAATTCAAGCTTAAGCGGGATTTCACCTCACGGGAAATCTACCTGGAAATTGACCAGGACCGCGTGACCCAAGTGATTGATAATATCTTAAACAACGCCATCAAGTATTCTCCTGATGGGGGTGTCATCGTCGTGAAGATTGAAGACTCCCATTCCCATGTCCACTTGTCCATTAAGGACCAGGGGCTAGGGATTCCGCAGAAGGATATCCCACATCTCTTCCAACGCTTCTACCGTGTCGATAAAGCGCGGTCGCGTGAGCAGGGGGGGACAGGGCTTGGTCTGGCTATTTCCAAGGAAATCATTGAACTGCATGGTGGGAAAATCTGGGCGACCAGTGTGGAAGGCAAGGGTTCGACCTTTGGTTTTGATCTCCCTTATCTGCAAATGGACTTTGATGATGAAGGGTGGGATGATTGATGATTCGCCGTCTCTTTATTCCTATTACTTTAATTCTGGCTGTCCTAACTAGCGGGGTCCTTTCTTGGTTGCTTCTAACCAACCCTGATTTTCTCTATGGTGCTAATTCGCAAACGCCACAACAAACCGTTCGTAATGAGCAAGTGGATAGTCTCAATCGGCAAGTAGCCGGCATGAAGTTAACCGATGTGCTAGCTCCCGTAGCCCTAGATGCCTATGAAGCAGGCGGTTACTGGGAGGCTAGTGCCAGTCATCTGGACCAGGTGACGGCAGCCTTAGCTCAGACACCGAGTGAACTAGGGGGCGACTTTGATGTGGTAGAGTCTTCAACGACTTTTGCCAACATGTCGACCAGTCCTCGTTTGATTCTGCGTTTTGCTGACCGTTTGCCAGTCTCCTTGTGGGGACAATGGTTCAAGTCTAAGGACGGCCCGCCACTCGATTTTGAGGCCGACCAAATCTGGCTCTTGAAAGAGGAGCCCCAAGCTCTCTACTTAGTTAATCAGGTAGATGAGACCTATGTCCGGGTGCCCCTCAATGGCTGGGACTTTGCTAGCCTCTATCAGACGGTGACCCAAGACTTGAGTACTTGGACGGCCATGTCCCAAGTGCCTTTAGCCAAGGGCAAGGCACTGATTCGGACCGAAGCCTTTAGCCTGCCAAGTCAGGTCTATACCCTTAAGAAAGAATCGGAAGCTAATCTGATTGGTCTCTTCTTTGGTTCGGACAACTACTCCATTACCGATAGTGGGGAAAGCGGGGAGAAAAAATATAAGACCCTGGACTTGGAACTCGATGTCAACTCCGATAGTCATGTCTACACTGCACGGAGCGAAGCCGTTCAGAACCGCAGTTCGGTCCATCGCGACCAGATTATCATGGATTCATTTGCCGAAATGAAGAAATACGGAGTCTGGACCCAAGGCCTGCGTTTGACCACCAATAATAGTACCAACACGCTCTATTACCAGCGCTATCTAGACGGCTATCCGCTCATGTCGGATGCCTCGCCTTATTACTTAGGCCTGCAATTTAATTTGTCGCCCAAGGTGACACGCTTTTCCGGCTCCTTCCTGAGCCTGCGTTCGCATATTGACGACAAGAGTAAAGCAACCGACCTAGATTCAGCAAGTAGCTTGGTTTCCCAGCTGCATGAACAAGGTATGGTGACGACTGATTTAGACCAGATTTTTGTGGCCTATGAATGGCAGGCCAATATGGAGAATTTCCAGTTGGTGACCTTTATTCCTAAGTACTATGTCGAATACAAGGGGCGCTATATCTCCTTGGAACGCCTTAATCGCGGTGAGTTGCGACATAACCAGGATGCCTCAAGTTCAGATGTAGCAAGTGGCGAGGGGACCAGCCCACAAGGTGTAAATACCCTAGATGAAGGGGGCCAAGAATAATGGATTTTAAACGAACCCAGATTTTGCTCTTAATTTTCTTCATCTTCTTCGATGCCTATCTGGCCTTTACCCTGATTACCAAGCAGCAGGTCAGACAGACCAATAGTGGGCAGGTCACCAATGTCAGCATTGAGACCCAGCTCAAAAACCGTAACATTAAAATCAACCAGACCCTATCAAATGAAAGCTATCAGCTGCCCGTTGTTAAGACGGAAACTAGCCAAGTCCTCGACAAGGAGCGTGGCACCCTTCAAGGTCAGACCGCCCGTTATAATAATGGAATCTTACAATCGACCTTTGATCAGCCACTGGATTTGGGTCTCGGACTTGATCGCGATAGCAAGACCTTGACCCAAGAGCAGGTAGAAGACATTCGCCGTAATTTCTTGGATCGGCCTGAATACTTTGTTCGGGGGGCAGAATATACGGTTTGGTCCTTCAGTCCAGAATCTCGGACCCTAACCTTCTACATGGTGGCTTATGATGGCTACCCTGTCCTGGACGGGAGTTCTGAGTTGCGACTGAGTTTCAATGCGGATTTCCAATTGCGGGAATACACCCAGACCTATCAGAGTGATTTTAAGGTCTTGGACCAACCCATTGCTCTGATTAGTGTCAAGGATGCCCTCAAACTTCTGGAGACCCGGGTCGACACCTATATTCCGGATGGCTCGACCATCCAACAAATTAGCCTAGGTTACTATCGTACGGTTAATTTGCAGGACTTTGATGTCTACACGCCCGTTTGGGAGATTACCTATAGTCAAGATGAAGCAAGTACCCGTACCGTCTTGGTCGACGCAGTGGAACACCAAGTAGTGACCAAGCCTAATACCAACGTCACAAGCCCATAAAGGAGGAAAATAAGATGAAGCGACGCTCATTCTTTTGGTTAGCATTAATGGCCCTAGTGCTCGCGCTTGCGGGACCTATTAGTCAGATACGTGCTGCCGAAGTATCTTATAAGATTACCAATCAAGATGTCACTGCCGAGATTACGGCTGAAGGGAATGTTAAATTTACCCAGAAATGGGTCTTTGACGCCAGTTTCATGAATGGTGCCCTCCTCAAGGTGGATACAGGTGGCTTTGAATTAGGTGCCTACAAAATCGGTGTTGAAAATGGCGACAAACTAGAAGAGTTCACTGAGGATAAGTTGGACTCTAAGCGGCCTAAGACCTTCCACATCCAATCCAACCGCGATGTCAAAACCTTCAAGGCTTATTACCCGGTCAGCAATAAGAAGGTCACCTTTGTGGCTGAGTATACCCTCAACCACATCGTAACCAACTATGCCGATACGGCGGAATTCAACCGTAAGCTAATTGGGGAAGGGGTAGACTTCAAAACTGATGTCACCGCCAAGGTTATTTTGCCACCAGGCCAAATTACCGATAAGGATAGTTTCAAAGCCTGGGCCCACGGCGGTACAGGTAGCGGGACAGTAGAACTTGGCCAAGAAAATGGACGCTCTGTCGTGATCCTTAAATCTAATGGGACACCAGCCAATCGCTTTGTCGAAGTGCATACCATTTTCCCAACGTCCTTGACGCCACACAATACCAATGTCGTTAATCAGAATATGAAGGAAGAAATTGAATCTAAGGAAGCGGCCCAAGCAGAAGCAGACCGCAAGGCCTATGAAAGCCAGAAGTATGCCACGAGTGCGGTCCAATGGGGCGCTATGATCCTCATGTCCTTGCTTCCCTTTCACCTCTGGCGTAAATACTTTAAGTTACGTCGCCAGTTGAATCCAAATCCGGTTCAATTGCCAATTCACAACTACAACTTGCCCTCACATACGGCGCCAGCAGTTGTCACTTCCGCTGTCTTCCGTTCTAGTGGGGAACCTAATCCCGATGACTTCTCAGCAACAGTTGCGGACTTAGCCCGTAAGGGGTACTTAGAGTTAGAGGAAGAACGTCGCGAAAATCGCGGTATCTTCAGCAATAGTTCCATGACCGCGCGTGTCACCAAGCTGACAGACGAGGTAGCCGACTATCCGCTTCAAGGTCATGAACGGGCAGTCTTGACCTTCCTCTTCCCAGATGATGAAACCAGTGTCACCCTAGAAGACTTGGAAAAACGCATGAAGAAGAACCGGCATTTTGCCAAGAAACGTTTGGCGGCCTACGAAAACTTCCAAAGCCGCGCTAGTATCGCCGGATCACAATTAGTGGAATCGGCGCGAGACAAGAATAACAGCCTACGTTTCCAAGCCATTGGGGCCATTATCCTCAATGTCATCCTAGGTGGGGTAGCCCTCTTTGCGGGTGTCATGGCCACCAATCATCCTTTCCTAGAACAAGTAGGTTGGTGGGCACTGGGCCTAGCCCTCTTTGAAATCGTCCTGAATGTAGTCTTTATGATTACCGTATCAGTTCGACCACTCCGGACGGCAGAGGAAGACCAACTCTATCAAGAGTGGCATGGCTTCGCCAAGATGCTAGAAGATGTAGGGCAAATGAATATGCGGGACATTGCCTCCTTGGCCTTGTGGGAGGAGTACCTAGTCTATGCGATTGCCTTTGGTATAGCGGACAAGGTCTTGGATGCCCTCAAGGTTCAATTTACCCAAGCAGAGTTGGTAGAAGGCATGACCTACTATCCTATGTACTATAATACTGGCCTCTACAGCCATGTGCTCAGTCAATCCATCTCATCCAATGTGAGCTCGGCTTCTACTTATAGTCAAGACCACTCCTACTCCGGTAGCAACTCCGGTGGTTTCGGTGGTGGCTTCAGTGGTGGCTCCTCCGGTGGTTCCGGTGGTGGCGGCGGCGCAAGTGGCTTCTAATCAATCAAAGACTGGGACTTTGTCCCGGTCTTTTTTTGATTTTGTCACTTATGAAAATTTCTTGCCATTTGGGCTTGACTCTAGCTAAGTGGCGTGATATATTAATGTTCGTCTGAAAAAGACAGACCAACAATCCAAAAAAATATTTGAGAAAGTCGAAAAAAAGTGTTGACTTCTCCAATAGAGGATGGTACGATATAAAAGTTGTCACGTGGTGACAGCGAGCACATTGAAAACTAAACAAAGACACACCAAGAATGTGAGGGTCATCGAGGTAAACTTGATGAACAACCAACAATTCAGCAGCAGACAAGCTGGGTAAAAAACAAGCTAGTAAAGAAATGAGTCAAGTAGACTTATGAAATTTTTTCATGAGAGTTTGATCCTGGCTCAGGACGAACGCTGGCGGCGTGCCTAA
>NZ_CAUQPN010000014.1:0-22223 GCF_963520105.1 uncultured Abiotrophia sp. | reverse complement strand
TTTTCGGGGGATTTGCCCAGATTCTGCCTTTTTCTGGGTAGCTAGTGGACCACTCTCCAGAGTGGACCACTAGCTCACGCATTTTCGGGGGATTTGCCCAGATTCTGCCTTTTTCTGGGTAGCTAGTGGACCACTCCGTCGAGTGGACCACTGGCGCGCCCCCAAAAAAGGCACCAGCCCCCATCCGCCCCACACAAAAAGCACTGCGCCCCGTCAAGGGGGGCAGTGCTTTTGCTTTATTTGCCTAGAGAAGCTGGGGCTTAATATTGCGCACCTTGAGGGCGCGGATGACGCGGCCGTACTGGCGTTGGGCGATACCTAGGGAATAGCCGCCTTCCACGGTCAGGGTGTGCAGCATGGGATTGTAGCTGACCACTTTGTCCAGGTTAACAATTTCAGACCGGCTAATGGCCATGAAGGGTTCAGCCAACTCATCGACCAGTTCTTTCATCGAATGATAGAACTGATAGCGGGCATTGACGCCGACCACCTCAACAGTATGGGCCTGGGGTAGGGTGGCGAAGAAGCGAATCTTGTCGTAGCTGAGGCTAATCTGGCTCTTACCTTGCTTGAAGGTGAAGACTTGCTTGGCTTGGCCATTGAGACTGCGCCAGTTGTTGATAGTGTCCAGGCACTCCTTGACGCGTTGGGCCATGTCGTCCATATCATCCTTAGGAATGAAATCCAAAGCCTGTACCTTATAACGCAGGGACAGGGGCAGGTAGTCTTCCTTGGTCGTAACGAAAATAATTTTAGCACCATCGTCATATTGGCGGATCTGCCGCGCAATATCCATACCAGTAAGCTCATGTTGCAGGTCAATATCCAGGAAGAAGATAGCATTTCCTCGCCGATCCGTCCAGCTATTGAGGAGCTTGTCCGGGTCACCCGTCACACAGGCCAACTCCATGGGATAATCTTCAATCATGACATAGCGTTCAATCAAATCCGCTAGCCACTGACGCTGCTTGGGGTGATCTTCGCAAATATAGATGGGGAATTTGAAGTCTGTCATGGGACTAGCAACTCCTTCCGAATGAGTAAATGTTGGGTGAAGCGTTCGTTAGCAAATTGAGTGGTCAGTTGGAACTGACTTTCTCGCGCTAATTCTAAGGCGTTGCTTAGGCCCAACCCTCGGCCACTGCCCTTAGTGGAGTAGCCGGCTTCCAGGAGCTTGTTGAGGTCACCTGGGTCTTCTTGGCAGTCATTTTCAATGATAAGATGAACATCGCCAAGGTCTTCGAAGACCGCCAAGGTCAGCTTGCCACCCTCCTGATTGCTTAAGGCTTCGATGGCATTGTCCAAGAGAATCCCGATGATGCGGACCAAGTAGATGGGATTGCGCTCAACATTGAGGTGGATGTCATCCGGCACTTCAATGCTGAGGTCTATGCCATTAGTCCCGGCAAAGGCCAACTTGGTGAAGAGCAGATTGCGGACATCCGGACTCTGAATCTTGGACAGACGACTGAGTTCTAGGCCTAGCTGGTCGGTCATGACTTGGGTAGGTTGGATATGCTGATGGAAATAATCCGCCAGCCCCTGCCATTCCTGGTCGCGAATGTAGCCTTCCAGGGTCAAGAGGATGTTCTTATAGTCATGACGAAACTTGCGCATTTCCTGATATTGGTCGGCCATCATGCTAGAGAAAGCCTGACTCACTTTGAATTGCTCCTTCTCACGGGCGACTTCTTGGGATTTGTTGAGGGCATTGTTGAGGAAGAGGACGGACATAATACATAAAATTGGCAAGGCTAGGAAAGGCGTAATAAGTACGGACGCTGCTGTAGAACTTACTTCATTAAGTTCTGTAAAACTAAAGGTTAGCTCATCAATAAATAAGTAGAAATATAGAGAGAGCGTTATTGGAATAATTAGGAAAGTAAATCGATGGAAGTGAAGACGCCATCGCTTTAGCACAGCGAGTTCAGCTCTTGTCAATAGAAAGATGATGATAAGCGACGATAGATGAGACAAATAAAATTCCGTCTCCAATGAATCCAAATTTATAAATGAGAGGATAAAGGGCTGGATAAAGGAGTCAACTTTGATGTTAATAAAAGGCAGGGTGGCGAAGACAGTTGCCCCCTGCATTTTGTCATCGGACTGGTTGCCAGGTTCTACCATATAGCCTGTAATTAAGAGGACAAAAATTAGCAGATTAGCAATGTAGGTTGGATATCCGTAGATCGCAGTCAAGTGATATAAGCCGAAAATTAGAAGGGCGTATATAAGAGAAGAAACTTTGTGCTTGATAGGATTACGTTGAGATAGAATCCCAATTAGAGCATGAAAGGTTTCACTAAGGCTAAAGATAAGATATTCCATAAAAATGAACCTCCTAATAAAGTAGGCATATTTTCTTCCTATACATCCTAAACTACCGGGTGATTTCATAGAAAAAGATGCAAAAACTGCGAAAATGATGACTAAAACTACGAAAATGATGACTTGTCATCGAAAATGATGTTTTGAACATCGCTTTTGATCTTTTGCAATCGAAAATGATGAAAAAACTATCACTTATGACGACTTCGAACTATTTTCTATGATTCTATTATATAGTTATCTCATCAAAACAACAAGGAGTGTCAGCGAAATATGAGTAAAAGATTATAAATATCTTGGAGTCCACTAGACAAATCAGCCCAAAACATCAAATTCGATGATTTTTAATCGATTTTGATGACTTTGCCCCATTTTGCTAGCCCAAGGCTTATACTATAGTCAAGAAAAAAAAGGAGAGACCTACCATGAAAGCAATTATTAAAAAGAGTATTACATTATTAGCAGCCGTGAGCCTGGCTTTGCCATTGGCACCAGTGCCGGTTGCCCAAGCGCAAGAGACCTTATCCGTTGTCAACCTCATGCCTAAGGCGGACGAGACAGCTTTCGAGAAGGGGCTAGTCAAGATTCATTTAGTCGACAAGGACGGCAAGGTCCACAAGACCCTCTACTATACCAGCGTCAATACAGGAGACGTGACCTTTAACCAAATCTATGACTTGCTTAAGGGCACTTATAAGATTGAGCGCGTTCCTCAGAATATCAAGACTGATACGGCTAAGAAGCACTATGTCACAGACAAGGGCGAGTTTGACGGCCATACTTTTGAAGCCAACTTTGTCTTGGAAGCTGCCGACAGCCTGCCGGTAGAGGAAGCCCAAGAACCTAAGACTTACGCCGTGACCGAGTTGCCTAAGCACAACCCTCTTTTAGACGCCCAACTGATGACGGTTAAGGTCCAAGACGACAAGCAAGCAGTCTCCGAAACCAGCCACTACCTGGTTAACAGCGAGACCAGCCAGTCTGCCTTGGACATGGCGGCCCAAGCTTTCGTCAAAGCCCATCCCGACTACAAAGTCGACGCCAGCCAAGCTCAACAAGTTGGCCAGACCAACCCAGACGCCAAGGAAGAGGTGCAAACTAACCTGGGCACCTTCAAGGTCTACCGCTCTAACTATGTGCTGACCGCCGTGGCGGCAGGGCAAGCAGGGCAGGCTGCGCAGTCAAGTCAAGCAAGCCAGTCTAGTCAGGCTGCCAATAGCCAAAGCCAAGAAAGCAAGGCACCAGCTGCGAGCCAAGCATCTGGCGCCAACCAAGCATCCGGGGCCAACCAAGGTGCTGCCGCAAGCCAATCTTCAGCAGCTAGCCAGGCTTCAAGCGCAAGTCAATCTTCTGCTGCGAGCCAGGCTTCAACTACTAGCCAAGCACCAGCCACCAACCAATCTTCCGGCGCGAGCCAAAGCTCCGCAGCCAGCCAAGCGACTAAGGAGTCTAAAGAGCCTGGCGTTCGCTATGACCGTAATGGCCGCCGCCTCCCAAGCACTGGTGAAGCCTCCTCAATCCTTTCCCTCTTCATCATCGGCCTCCTAATCGTATCCGGCATCTGGATCGCCTACACCGAGCACCGCAAACAATCCCGCTAACAGCAAACAGCCCTGCCATTTTAGTGGCAGGGCTTCTTTTGTGTTTTGGAAAAGGGAGCAGGGCGCCGGCTGCCTGAAAAGATAGATTCTGGTAGAGCTAGTGGTCCACTCGGTCGAGTGGACCACTAGCGCGCCTTGAAAGTAGCCTCTAGCCCCCAAAAAGGCAGAAAAAGCCGGAGCCAGTGGTCCACTCGGACGAGTGGACCACTAGCGCACCCTGAAAGTAGCCTCTAGCCCTCAAAAAGGCAGAATCAGCTGGAGCCAGTGGTCCACTCGGACGAGTGGACCACTGGCGCGCCCTGAAAGTGGCCTCTAGGCCCCAAAAAGGCAGAAAAAGCCTGAGCTAGTGGTCCACTCCGTCGAGTGGACCACTAGCGCGCCCTGAAAGTGGCCTCTAGCCCTCAAAAAGCCAGAAAAAGTAGGAGCTAGTGGCCCACTCTTCAAAGTGGACCACTGGCTCACGCCTTTTCTGAGCAATTGCCCAGTTTCAGCCTTTTTCCGCGCCCCCCACCCCTTTACCAGTTAGTAAAGTCTATCACCTTTGCAAAGATATCGCGGATTTCTTGGGGGGATTCTTTGGCGCCGCTGCTGACCCAGAGGTTGATGATGCCTTCGACTAGGCTGAGGACGCATTCCAGGGCGTATTTTTGATTAATAGGGAAGTTGCGGCCTAGAAAGGTCTGCAAATCGGCTGGATCTTCGCGCTGGAAGAGTTGCAGCATGAATTCGCGGATGGTGGCCTTGAAGTTGAGATAGTTGCTCTGGGAGAGGGCGTAGATGAAGTCGTAATTTTCCTTAATATACTCCAGGACTAGCACCAGGTGGACATTGTGCTCCTGATTTTCAATGAAGAAAGTGCGCAGCTGGCTCAGGGTCTCTTCCTTGAGTTGCTCCATGAGGTCGAACTTGTCCTGGTAGTGCAGGTAGAAAGTGCCGCGGTTAATGCCGGCCCGCTGGCAGAGTAGGCGGACGGTCAGCTGCTCGAAGCCTACTTCCTGTAGGAGCTGGGTTAGGGCCGTTTTGATGGCAGCCTTGGTTTGGGTTTGGCGTTTTTGAGTCATAGGCCCTCCTTAAATAGACACTCTGTTGATTTTTGCTCATTGTCTTAGCTTTCCGTCTATTTTATAATAAAAGCAGACATAAATCAACACCTGTCAATTTAAACGCCTTAGGCAGGAGAAAGGACGTGACCGCATGGCCTATATTGAAGTAAAAGATTGTTCCAAATTCTTTCCATCGGGTCAGGGGCAAATTACTGCTAACAAAGACCTGAATTTTGACATCCAGCAGGGCGAGTTGGTCATTATACTGGGAGCTTCCGGTGCTGGCAAGTCCACGCTGCTCAACATTCTGGGGGGCATGGATACGGCCAGCCAGGGGGAGATTTGGATTGACGGCCAGAACATCGCCGCCTACACCAGCCACCAGCGGACTGACTACCGCCGCTATGACGTGGGCTTCGTCTTCCAGTTCTATAATCTGGTGCCCAACCTGACCGCGCTGGAAAATGTCGAGCTAGCCGCGGAAATCGTGCCCCATGCCATGGAGCCAGCTCATGCCCTGGCCGCCGTGGGCCTCAGCCACCGACTGGATAATTTTCCGGCCCAGCTATCGGGAGGCGAGCAACAACGAGTCTCCATCGCCCGCGCCCTGGCCAAGAAGCCCAAGCTCCTGCTCTGCGACGAGCCGACCGGCGCCCTAGACTACAAGACTGGCAAGCAGGTCCTGCAGATTCTTCAGGACATGTCCCGCCAGGAGGGGGCCACGGTCATTATCGTCACCCACAACGGGGCCTTGGCGCCTATCGCCGACCGGGTCATCCGCCTACACGACGCCCAAATTCAGTCGGTCACGGTCAACGACCAGCCGCAGCATATTAGGGACTTGGAGTACTAGTAGATGGGGAAAGAAAAGATCGGGTTTCTGGCTCTGTGTAGCGGGGCGCTTAGAGTCTGTCGGGCCAGCGCTTTGAGCTTGCCGGGCGAGCGCTTTGAGCCTGTCGAGTCAGCGCCTTGAGCCTGCCGGGCCAGCGCTTTGTGCTTGCCGGGTGGGCGCTTTGTACCTGCCGGGTCAGCGCTTTGAGCCTGCCGGGCGAGCGCTTTGAGCCTGCCGGACCAGCGCTTTGAGCCTGTTGAGCGGTGCGTTTTGAGCCAGCCGGGCCAGTGACTTGAGCCTTTCAGCCACCCCACAAAAATAATTGACTAACATCACTATCCAAAAGGAGGTCAGCCCATGACCAAGTCAACACTTTTCAAAGAATTCTGGCGCAGCCTTGGTCAGACCAAGGGGCGCTTCCTATCCATGGTCTGCCTCATGATGCTGGGGTCCTTTGCCCTGGTGGGCTTGCAGGCGGCGCCGCCGGACATCACCCAGACGGCCAGTGCCTACCTAGAAGGCTTGCGGCTTCAGGACCTGACCGTCCTGTCCGACTACGGCCTGTCCCAAGCAGACATGGAGGAGCTGGCCCAGCTGTCGGGTGCCCAGGTCGAAGGGGGCTATCTGACCGACGTGGTGCTGGACCAGACGCCAGAAGCCTGGCGGATCTTCAGCCTGACCCAGGACTTGGCCCACTATCATTTAGTAGCCGGCCGCCTGCCTCAAGCCTCGGGGGAAATTGCTCTTTTAAGTAGTCTGCAAGGTCGCTTTCAGCTAGGCGACACTGTCAAGCTCAAGGAGTCCGGCAATGCCAAGGCCATGCTCAAGCAGACGACTTTCACCATTACGGGCTTCGTCAACTCGGGCGAGCTGGGCAACCAGGTCCTCTTCGGGCCTTCCAGGGCCGGCAGCGGGACCCTGGCTGGCTACGGGGTAGTGACTGCCCAGGACTTTGACAGTCCGGTCTACACTCTGGCCCGCCTGCGCTATGAGGATTTAGCCGGGCTCAACACCTACCAGGCCAGCTACTGGGAGCGCCTGGAACAGCACCAGGCTGACTTGGAGGCTCTCCTAGCCGATAACGGCGCCGCCCGTTTGGCCCAAGTCCAATCCCAGGTCCAAAGCCAAATCAATCAGGGACAGGCCGATATGGATTCGGCCTCGGAGGCCCTGGCATCAGGCTCCAGCCAGCTAGCATCGGCGGAAAGCCAGTGGGCGGACCAGTCGTCTGCCTTGGACCAAGCGGCCAGCCAGTGGGCTAGCCAGGATGAAACTTTGACCCAGGGCCAAGGCCAACTAGCCAGCGCCCAAGCCGCCTTAGCCCAGGCCAAGGCCCAACTGGAAAGCGGGGCAGCCGCCCTGACCAGTGGCCAGGCCAATTTGACGGCCAAGGCCCAGGAACTGGCCCAAGCCAAGTCCCAATTAGACGCCGCCAAGAGCCAGCTGGACAGCCAGGCTCAAACCCTAGCCAGCCAGAGCCAGGCCTTGGCTGACGGCCAAGCCAAACTAGCCGCCGGTCAGCAGGCCCTGGCCGCCCAAGAAGAGGCCCTGCGCCAAGCCGGCCAGGACCCGGACGCCCAGCCGGACATTCAGGCCGCCCGCCAGGCTCTAGCTGATCAGGCCCAGACCCTGGCCAGCGCCAAAAGCCAACTTGAAGCCGGCCAAACCCAGTGGCAAGCCGCCAATACTAGCTACCAAGAAGGGCTGGCCCGCTACCAAGCAGGCGCCGCGGCCCTTGCCACGGGTCAGGCTCAATATGACAGTCAGGCTGTCAACTATCAAGCAGGCTTAAGCCAATACCAAGCCGGCCAGGCCCAATTGGCCAGCCAGTCGGCGACCGCCCAAGCCGGGGCCCAGGCCCTAGAGTCGGCTAGCCAGGAAATCAGCAGTGGCCAGGAAGCTCTGGCGTCTGCCCGCCAGGAGCTGGATGACCAGCAGGCTCAATTTGCCAGCAAGGAAGCGGAGGCCCAAGCCTCTCTCAAGGAAGGCCAGGCCGACCTTGACCGGGCCCAAGATGCCCTGGCCGGCCTGGTTACGCCTAAGTACCGGGTTTACAGCCGCCAGACCTATCCGGGCGATGTCGAGTTCTATACCAGCAAGCTGCGGACCGAGGGTATGGCCAATGTGGGCAATGTCTTCCCCGTGGTGCTCTACCTAGTGGCCGCCCTGGTGACCCTCACCACCATGACCCGCTTTATGAGCGAGGAAAGGTTGAAGGCCGGTCTCCTGCAAGCCCTGGGTTATGGCTCTGGCGATATCCTAGCCAAATACCTACTCTATGGCCTCCTGTCTAGTGGCCTAGGCGCCGTCTTGGGCATTGTGGCCGGAACCTATGGCCTGCCTTATGTCTTGGGCCATACGCTCTTTGCCACCTCGACCTATCCGCCTATTCAACTGCATTTCTACTGGCCGCTTGCGGCTCTGGCCCTGGGCCTGTCCTTCCTGTCCAGCCTGCTGCCTATCTGGTGGGTGGCCCGGCGCGAACTGGCTGAAACGCCAGCCCAGCTCCTGCTGCCTAAGCCACCGGCGCGCGGCAGCCGCATCTTGCTGGAGCGGGTGACCTGGTTCTGGCGCCGCCTAACCTTCACCCAGAAGGTGACAGCCCGCAACATCTTCCGCTACAAACAACGCATGCTCATGACTATCCTGGGGGTGGCCGGCTCGGTGGCCTTGCTCTTCGCGGGCCTGGGCATCTCCTCTTCCTTTGCCGGCATCACCGAGCGGCAATTTGACCAGCTGGTGGGCTATGACCTGATCGTGGCCCGTCAGCAGCATGTCAATGCCTCCCAGGAAAGCGACTTAGCCTCTGCCCTGGCTCAGGCTGACCTGGCTCAGACCCTGGACATTCAGCTGCAAACGGGTCGCCAGCACTTGCCTGGCTTCAAGGATCAGCAGGAAGTGACCATTATGGTGGCGCCTGATGGTGGCTTTGGCCAGCTCATGACCTTCTATGATGCCTATAGCCATGATCGCTTGGACCTGCCCGACCGGGGTGCCCTGATTAGCCAGAAAATGGCGGAGAAAGCCGGTCTTAAGGTAGGCGACCGCCTGACCCTGGAAGACCCCGACGGTCAGCCGGTCAGTGTAACGGTGGCGGGCATTGTCGAGCTTTATGCCGGCCACAGTGTCTACCTGAGCCGGACTGCCTATGAAGCCGCCTATGGCAAATCCTGGGCAGCCAACGCCCATTTGGTCCAGCTGACGCCTGAAGCCAAAGGCGACCTGGCTAAGGTCAGCGCCCGCTTTATGGATTTGAGCGGCGTGCGCTCGGTCATTCAGAACAGCGGCATCCGCCACCAAATCCAGGTGACAGTCGATTCCCTTGCCCTAGTCATGCAGATTTTGACCCTGGTTTCCGTCCTGCTGGCCGCCGTCATCCTCTATAATTTGACGACGATTAATGTGGCCGAGCGGATTCGGGAGCTGTCTACCATTAAGGTTCTGGGCTTCCACAATCGCGAAGTCACCCGCTACATCTACCGCGAGACCGTAGCCCTGTCCCTAGTCGGCATCCTCTTTGGCCTGGCCGGCGGCTGGGTCCTGCACCGCTATTTGCTGGGGCGCATCTCGGCAGATTTCGTCCAATTCAACCAAAATGTCGCCTGGACCGTCTACCTGACCCCAGTTGTGGCCATCCTTCTGATTCTAGCTGCCCTGGGCTGGCTAGTAGACCGCCAACTCCGCCAAGTCGACATGCTAGAAGCCCTGAAATCAGTAGATTAGTATAGAAGCAAAAGCCTTCCCTGATGGGAAGGCTTTTTTGTGTGGGCTTAGGACGAAATTGGGAGAAAAGTCAGGAGCCAGTGGTCCACTCCGTCGAGTGGACCACTAGCTAGGTCGGAAACTAAGGAAAAGGGCAGGAATCGGGTGATTTGCTAGGAGCCAGTGGTCCACTTTTTCGAGTGGACCACTGGCTGGGCCGGAAACTAAGGAAAAGGGCAGAAACCGGGAGCTTTGCCAGGAGCTAGTGGACCACTTTGAAGAGTGGACCACTGGCTAGGCCGAGAACTGAGGAAAAGGGCAGAAATCGGGGATTTGTCATGAGCTAGTGGCCCACTTTGAAGAGTGGACCACTGGCTGGGCTGGAAACTGAGGAAAAGGGCAGAAATGGGGAGCTTTGTCAGGAGCTAGTGGCCCACTTTGGAGAGTGGACCACTGGCTCGGTCAGAAACTAAGGAAAGGGCAGAAAACTGGGTAATTTGCCTGGAACCAGGCCGGGCTCACGATAATTCTTTTCGAAAATAGGCAAGTTGTGTCTAAGTGAGCACGTAGAAAGGGGGCGCCCAGACCCTATTTATATATGTAGCTACAAATCAAAACAAAGGAGCGAATTACAATGGCACGATCATTCGTTAAGGGCACCCTCCAAATGACCTCTATCGACGAAAACAAGAAGAAGGAAAACGTCAGCTTAGGTCATGTGGTGGCCAATGCCTCACTTGAAGATGTGACAGCGGTGCGTGACGCAGTGGGCACACTGGTTAAGCATCCTATCACCGAAACCAAAGTCACTGAAGTCTATGCCTACAACTAGGCCTAGCACCCTAAAATTAGAAGAAAGGAGCCGCCCACAATGGCAGAAGTCAAAACAACCAAGAAGCTAGACCTCAACTTCAAGGCAGCCGACGGCAAGTCCAAGAAGATCAGTCTAGCCCACGCCAAGGACAACTTAGATGCCAACACGGTCAAGTCCGCTATGGAGACCATCGTGGCCAAGAATATCTTCGAGAAGGACAGCGTCGACCAATATGCTAGCGCCAAGAACGCTAACATGGTGACACGATCCGTAGAAGAAATCTACAAGGCAGAAAACTAAGCACCGTAGGTGCAGGGGACCCGCGGAGCGGGTCCCTTATTCATATATAAGAAAGGAGATGAGACGGATGAGCTTATTAGAAATTGGAGGCTTGGCATCGGCAACGGTAGCAGTGATCACCCTGATTAGCAAGCTAGTCAACCTCATTACTGCCATCCAGAGCCTCATCCTCCGTATAGATGAGATGCAGCTAGAGATTGAAGCCAATAAGCTAGTCGTCAAGACCATTGATGACCGCCTAGCTTCAATGGATCTACGTATTACCAAGATAGAAACACTGTTAGAAGAAAGGAAGTAAGCAAATGAACTTAGACAATAGATATTATGATGCGCTCAAGTGGCTAGTACTGATTTTCTTACCAGCCTTAGCCGTCCTAGCTTCAGGCCTAGGCGATCTCTATAGCTGGGCGCCAACTAGCCAATTAGTGGCCACCATTAACCTGGTCACTGTCTTCCTAGGCGCACTCATTCAGAAGTCCAGCCTAGACTATTGGAAGAAGGGCGGTGACGACCATGGGACAAGCCGATAAATTGATCAGAGTAGCTCAGAGTTATCTGGGCACTAGCCAATGGTCTGACGACCACCTGGCCATGGTAGACGCCTATAATTCAGTCAGTCCCATCCCAGTCGGCTACCAAGTCCAATACGGAGACGACTGGTGCGATATCTTCGTCACCGTCTGCGGGGATGAAGCCGGCCTTAGCCACCTGATTGGCCGAGAGTGTGGAGTGCCACGCCACCTAGCCTGGTTCCAGGAGCAAGGCATCTGGCTAGGCCAAGAATGGCCACAAGCAGGAGACATTGTCATCTTCAACTTCGACGGTGGCCCTGTCGACCATATTGGTATTGTAGAGCGAGTCCAGGCTGACGGGTCTATCAGTACCTTAGAAGGCAATTACAATGGCCGAGTCGCGCGAGCTTACTATGATTGGAACCATGAGGCCATTGCAGGTTACGGCAGACCACGTTATGACCAGGAAGGTCAGGAGCCAGGCCCCGCATCATCGGAAGACACCTCACCTAGTGACGACCTCATTACCGCAGTAGCCTGGGATGTGATACGGGGTGAGTATGGGAACGGGGAAGAGCGAGTTAGAGAGTTGACTGAAGCTGGGTATGATTATCAGACTGTGCAGGATCGAGTTAACCAGTTACTCAGCTAACACAAAAAATAGCCACCCTTTACATAGCTAATTTACGAAAAATAGCCACCATAAGGTGGCTGTTTCTTTTCCTAGACTTGCCATCTAGCAAATTGCCATATAGAATAGAGACAAGTAGCATTTTAATGAAAACAGAGGAGGCCAAAACATGGTTGAAGAGACGATTGCGCGCTATATGAGAGATGGCAAGTTCTATGTCCTGCCGCGCAAACAAAAAAATAGACTAGAGGTCTTTCAATATATCTATCAACACTTGAAGCAACACGCCCAGGAATTTACCGAGCCTGAACTTAATGAGAGGATCAAGGAAGTCTATGAGGATTTCGCGACCATGCGGAGATATCTGGTGGATTACAAGTTTCTGATCCGGGATAATTACGGTAAGTCCTACCAGCTCAATCCCCAAGTAGGGCAAGCGCCTCAGATGGAGGCAGCCCATGAATTGGAAAATTAAGAATTTTTATTTGATTATGACGGTGGAGACCATTGCGGAGCAGATGTTTGCCTCCTTGACCTACCTGCTCTTAATCTACCTGGGCTACTCCATGACCGAGATTGGTCTGCTCTTGGCTACCTTTACAGCGACTACCATGGTCGCCGAGATTCCCAGTGGGATCTTGGTCGATTCTATCGGGGAGAAGCGGGTTATGTCCCTGTCCTTTCTCCTGCGGGCCATTGGTCTATTCTTCATGGCAGGGACCCGCAACATTGTCGTCTTGATCCTGACGGCTGTCTTAACCGGCTTGGCTGCGTCTCTCAGCTCTGGGACTCTGCAGTCTTGGATTGTCAATGAGATCAAGGAAGCCAATGCGGATTACGATATCGCTCAATTATTTTCTAAATTGAATATTATTGGTCCATTCTTCGGCCTCTTGTCCGGCTTTGTTGGAGCACAGATTTTGGGCAAAGATAACCCGGCCATTCCTTTCTATGTGTCATCAGCAATCTTTATCGGTTTATTGGGCTATGTGCTACTGGTTCAAAATCTCTTCAAGCCGCGCCCGCGTCAGAACCACTGGGGCCAGATTAAGCAGGTCTACCGAGAAACCGTGGTCAACCTAATAGAAGCACTCAAAGACAGCCGTATCCTGCTCTACTTCATCATGTTTACCATGCCGGCCGTCTTGGACCTAGGACCTTCTAACCAGTGGCAGGTCATCCTAGGGGATGCCGTGCAGGAATACATCGTGGGCTATTATATTATCGGAATTGGCCTCGCCACTATCCTGTCCAATCTCTTCCTCAGCAAGGTCCTCTTGAAGAAGAAAATGGACATGGTGGCCTTAATTGACCGGGTCCTCCTGCTAGATGTGGTGACCCTCTTAGTCATTAGCTTCTATCTGCCGGTCTTCCCATACTTATTCCTCTTCCATGTCTTCTTAGTAGGCATTAATGGGACGCTGATTATCACCTATATCCATGAAAAGCTGATCAAGCAGGATCACCTGCGGACCTCGCTTGTCTCTTCCTTCTATTCCTTACAGGCCCTGGCGTCCAGCTTGCTCCTAACCGTCAACGGCTACCTGTCAGATCTGATTGGCATCAGTAAGACCTGGCTAGCCTTCACGCTGATTTCAATGCTAGTCTTCCTGGCCTTGCGCGGGTTGACGGCAAGGAAAGAAGAGAGCCAGGCATAGGGAGCGGGGCAAGCGATAGGCTATATGAAGCAATCATTTAGCTAATTCACACAAAAAAAGAGAGGCACAAATGCCTCTCTTTTATTTTGCGAAATCGAATTAGTTTTCGAGTTTTTCGCCAGCGTTTTGCAATGCTTCGCCAGCAGCGTCTTTAGCGTCTTCAGCTTTGTCAGCTGCTGCTTCAGCAACGTCAGCTGCCGCGTCTTTAGCGTCTTCAGCCTTGTCAGCTGCTGCATCTGCTACATCTTCTGCTTTGTCTTTAGCTGCGCCACCAAGTTCTTTGGCTTTGTCGAATACATCGCCCGCTACATCTTTAGCGGTTTCGAAGGCGTTACCTGCTACTTCTTTGGTTTTTTCAAAGACATCACCGGCTACGTCCATAGCTTTTTCGCCGAACTCGCCAGCTTTTTGAGACAAATCTTTTAATAAATCAGACATTTTAATGTCCTCCTTTTCATTTGATGACCTAAGTATAGCACAGGAAATTTTGATTGGAAAGTGCTTTAGCTAAAAATCGGTCTCAAGACTGATTTTTTATAATTTGATTTCACATAAAAATCAAACGGCCATTAGAACAATATAAGTAAATATGTCATATAAACCGATATATAGGCAATCATTTTATAAGCTATAGCTTGATTTTTGTCCTGCCAACTTGTGAAATTAATTTAATTAGTTTCAAATTTTAAAATCTAATGTTGTCAAAATGGTAAATAGTGAACAAAAATGTTGAACTTGATTTGTAAAGTTCTCTGTGATAAGGTTGAAGATGTAAGGCAGAAATTAGTCCTTACATTTCAATTCTGAACGAAAGGAGCAATATCATGATCTGGTCTATTATCGTAGGTGGCTTGATCGGTTTAGTAGCCGGCAGCCTTACTAAAAAACGCGGTTCAATGGGGATCGTGGCTAACGTACTTGCTGGTTTAGTAGGTTCTTCTGTTGGTCAACATTTCCTCGGGTCTTGGGGTCCTAGCCTTGCAGGTATGGCTTTAATTCCATCTGTATTAGGTGCCGTAGTTGTAGTAGCAGTCGTATCTGCACTACTTGGCAAAAAGGCTTAAGCTACCGAGAGGAAACACAAGCAGTTACACAAACATTAAATAGAGTATAGGGAGACTATCATGTCACGAATTAAGAAATCTCTGCTCATCTTACTGTGTATTCCACCGCTTGTTCTATTTTCGATTAACTTGTATCGTAATCAGTCCTATGTCAATCTGGATTGGATAGGAGAGTACCTCAACAAACTGTCTTCATTCGGGTACTACTATAACCAGGCTATCTTCTGGTTATCCCTGGTCCTGACCATTGCGACACTCATTGCGATACTTGTCATCTTGTTCTATCCGCGAGACTACACCCAAGTCGTCTTGTCGGAAGCTAATGGACGGTTGACAGTTAAAAAATCAGCGATCGCAAGCCATGTGAAGTCGGCTATTTCAGCCGCCTCTTACATGGCTTCTCCTAAAGTTAAGGTCAAACTCACCAAGAAAAAGTGTGAAGTAACCCTTAAGGGTGCCATTAACCAAGGGGTAGACGTTGCCAATAGAACAAACACTTTACAAAAGGAGATTATTAATGGCCTCAATTCCTACTTGGGACTGAACCATAATATTTATCTCAATGTGAAGGTCTTGAATACTGCAGCAGAGCAAACTAGCCAAAAAGCTGAAGCATTTGAAGCTCAGCCACAAGAAAACTTAGAGAACTAGGGGTAAGTCTTATGATCAAGAAAATCAAAAACCTACCTTATCCTATTCTCGGAGGGGTCATTGGCCTTGGCTTGGCAACTGTCATTTTGAATATCGGGTTTTTCAGAACCATCTTTGTTGTCGCGCTTGTAGGAACTGGCGCAGCAGCTGGTTGGTATCTTCAAAATTCTCGCAAATAAAAGTAGAGAGGGGATAGGGTATGTCAAATAATCAACCTACATCAGATAAGACACTCAATCCAAGTCCTGCTGGCAAGTCTTACAATCGCAAAGCGATTAAAAAGCAGATTGGACAGGCGCTAGCCAATGTTAACGGCCTCTTGGCAGTTGACGGTGGCTTCTTCTCTAACTTAGCGGGCAAGATTGTCAACACCGATAAGTTTACCAGTGGCGTCAAGCTAGTGCTTGGTAAGGAAGAGGCGCGTGTAGACTTAAATGTCATTGCAGAGTATCAAAAAAACGTTTCTGATTTATATCATGACATTAAAAGTTTAGTGATCGATGTCATTCGGAACATGACAGGCTTTAGCGTGATTGAAGTCAATCTCAAGGTCCTTGAAGTCAAGACTCAAGCCAAGCAAGAAGCTGATTCTGTCAGTCTGCAAGATCATGTAACCCATATGGCTGAAAGCACAGGCGAATTTGCTTCTGACACCTTAGGCAAAGCCAAAGACGGCATTGGCAGCGGGCTAGCGGCGGTCACTGAAAAAGTAGGCCAAGGCATTGAAGCGGCCAAGGACGCCATTAGTGGCGGTGCTGACCAGGCCAAAGATGTAGCCGAAGAAACTGCGAACCAAGCTGAAGAAGCAGTAGCAGACGGTGATGAAGCCGTTGAAGAAAGGGCTGATGACGCCAAGGAAGTGGCTGAAGAGGCTGCAGACCAAGCTAAAGAAGCAGTAGAAGATGGTGTCGAAGCTGTTGAAGAAAGGGCTGATGACGCCAAGGAAGTGGCTGAAGAGGCTGCAGACCAAGCTAAAGAGGCAGTAGCAGACGGTGTTGAAGCTGTCGAAGAAACGGTTGACCAAGCTAAGGAAGTGGCTGAAGAAGCTGCGGACAAGGCCAAAGAAGCTGTAAAAGATGGCGCTCAAACTGTCCAAGAAAGGGCAGAAGACCTTGCTGAAGCCAGCCAAGAAGTGGCGGAAGAAGCAGTCAGTAGTAGCTCAGAAGAAGCAAACTCAAACCAGGCTTAGTCAGCCTCACCATAATCAAAGACTTGATTAGTCGACCACTCTGGTAAGGGTGGTCGATTTTTTTGCGTGTTTCATAGCTTGATTGAATACGTATAAGTACACAAGTCATGAATGCCTTTACAACCCACTTCGTGAATAGTATAATTAATACGAGTTCTATCATTACGGGACTGACAGTTAATATAAGCTAGTGGGCTGTTATTACACTGGCTTTTTCTATGTAATTACGCAGAGGTTCTAAGTGAAATATGTTAAGATAATTTAGAATAGAGGTTATTGTTATGGTGTGGTATTTACTGTTTATAGTGTTGGTTGTTTCTGGCGTGTTATATAAATACTATTTGCCCGAAGTAACACCAATTTTGCGAGCTTTCATTGTCTTTCTATCCATGGCATTTATTTTAGGTTGCACACTATATGTGGTGTATATGTCTATACCAGGAGCCAATAATTTTCTTTCAGATTCCAATGGAAACTTTAATTTAACAGTAATAAGTGTGTTTATAGCAGGATTATCGTTCTTTGCTGGATTGCAAGAGAGAGAAAGAGTGAGACAGTTAGATTTAAAACGTGATAGATACATTGAATTAGAGGAGTCGTTGTACCAATTTAGGGATGAATGGGAAGTAGTGGTTAATGGTTTGAGGGGTATGCATGAGATGGTACAAGTTGTAAAAAGATGGCAATCTGAGCGTTATGATTTGTTAAGTCAGAATACGAAAAGAGATGTGGATTATATAGACCCTGAGATTCGGGAAGAAATAGATTTAGGGTATGATAGGATCTTAACTATTTTGAATATAGATTCTGAATGGAATGAGAAGAGAAAGGTATACAACCAGATTCTTAATGAGGGATTACCTTTAAAACTGAATGAGAGATATAGAAGAGTAATGAATGCATTAAGGTTTATGATGGTAAATAACGCAGATGTTCAAGTCTTTAATAAAGCGAGAAATCAACTTAATCTGATTAAAGATGAATACAATGAGAAACTTAATGACTATATGATAGCGGGTCATAAAGAGGCAATTTTCTATTATGAAGAAAAAGATATAGATGAAATCGTTGACAATACATATCGAAGCTTGGATGAATATTATAACAAGCTAAGTGGAGATATTACTTCGGTCGAGAGAGAGCTCGATAAGAAAATTATTGAGATTCTATTTGAATTTAGGAAAGAAATTGAAAAGTAATGGGGTTTCAAGATAACTACGCGTTCCTCTCAAGGAATGCCGTAAGAGTAAGGAGTAATCTAGATATAATATTGAGCTCCTAGACTGTATATTGGATATGATTTGATATTTTATAGAATATAACGATGGGATTGATAGAGATGCTAAAAAAGAAATGTAGGGTTACCACTGTTAAAATTGAATCTTCAAAATTATGTGAATGCTATGCACCGCAACTTGAATACTAAATTGAATTTCAACGTATGAGGAGGAAACATTTTGACTACGTCTGATATTAAGCCAGTATTAACAGAAATAGGCTTCTACACGGATATCAATACAACACCAAAAAATCAAATTACCACACCAGTTCATATTAAAAAATTGAAACGATTACTTCTTAAACTGTCATTGACAGGATTGGAGCACACTTTACCTGGTGATGAAAAGCCGGAGCTCAAACCATTCTATTTAAATATCTGTATATTTTTTCAAGAAGGTGGCAAAGGCGGAGTGGTCTATAGTAATTACTCTGTCCCTATTACTGGCTATAATACGCAAGATGAAAAGAAAAGTTTTGACTTGCTAGTCGATTTGTTCGAAGACGAGCAATTTAAGTCTGCACAATTAAAGGAGGATTTAACTTACGTTTTCTTTAATTGCTCAATCTTCTATTCGGAAAGTGAACTAACAACTATAGAGGAAGTTATGGCGTATCAAAATACCCCCTATTACTTGCTCTATAATAGCAAACTACCATTGATTGGTGGTGATTCTGATGAATGATAAGCAATTTGATCAAGAATCCCAACCTTTGTCCCAATATAGAAAAATATTTGGTAGGGTAGAAATCTATCCCAAAATTAAGGCTATAGAACCAGAAGATAATTCCACTAAGGTGGGACAAGATGTTCCTACAAAATTCCATAGAAAGGTAAAAAGTCTATGTGATAGGATTACAAAGATTATCTCGATATTTATTGGCGTTGCGATTATAGCTTATTTACTTAGTTTAGTAATGATAATATTAGTTACCTATATTCCTGAAGCAAAGTTCTTCTTGATGGATAAGGACGGATATTATAATGTAACACTGATAGGGACTCTAATAGCCGGAATAGCTTTAATTGTAAATACCAACGAGTTAACAAGAAAAGCTAAAGAAGAGCAGGAACGCTATGAGAAAGATAGAGTTAACGAGAGGGAGAGATATAATAGAGAAACGAGACGTCAGCTTGAAAAAGACCGTATTGATAGGCTACATAGAGCGTTTTATAATTACTATAAGACAGTAAATGAGATAGTAGAAGGGTTTGATGAAATGATTTTCTGGCTTAAAAGAGCTGAAACATTAGGAAGTATTGTCCAAACTGATGATAATGCTCAGCTTGAAATGAGCAAATATATAGAGAGATTTAATGAAGCTCAATCAATGCTAAGACCAGCTTATAAATCTAAAATTTGGATGGCTGGAAGAGATCTGATTTGGCAAATAAACGATAGAAAATCTGACAATTCGGCGTGTGAAACAAGCACTGGTGGAGTTTTAAAAGATAGGGTAATAAGGGTTTCGGAGGGATTACAAGAAGACAAAGACTTCAATGTTATGGAGGCAGGATCTTGTTTTAGTAAACCTGAAAAGTATATCGAAGCGTTTGAAGGACCCAAAAAAACGATTAGAGAGCATCTAAAAAACTTAGAAACTATATACCAAGAATATTTTAAGGAAGAGTTAGAGGGCCTAAAAAAATAGTTGTTACACTCTGATATCGAGCCATATTATAGTTGATATTATGAGGTTCGTTATACGACTTATAATCACATTCTTGCTTCCCTCATCCGACTGCCAATAATAGGTGGTAAATGGAAATTGTATAGTGGACATAATATATATGATACCGTAAAACTGCATGATTACGTATGATAAATTGGTACATAAGAAACCAAAAACTGCGCTAAAATAATGAGTCATCTTTCTTTCATAAATGAGTCACATGACAGGTCCAAGTGGCCTGTCATTTTTAGTACTTGCAGGAGATAGCAGCCAGATTGAAATCAGAACACCTCCTTTCCCCTACAAACCTAGCTAGATTAAATGACAGACTATTGGAGAAGCGATATAATAATAGGGACCGAAGGTTAGATATGAGTTGAGGTGAGTGACCATGTTATCAATGCAATACAAAATTCAGTTACCAGATGATTTCGATATGAATCTTATCCGGCAGCGGGTCAGAGAGAATGGGACTAAGACAGACGGTTTTCCGGATTTGATTTTTAAGGCCTACCTGATTTCGACCAAGGGCCAACATGATGCCCAGGCAAACCAATACGCACCCCTCTATTTGTGGAGTGGGGTAGACGGGATGAACCAATTCATTTGGCAGGGCTTCTACGACAATATTCTCAAGTCCTTTGGCTGGCAACAGATCCCCATTGGGGTTCCCTTATCCTTCCAAAGAAGTGAGGATTTCCTGTCAACGCGATACTGCTTAGAGCTCAAAAGAGCTATCCCAGAGGCTGCCACCATGCAGGAATTGACCTTCTCCTGTGACACTGACCAGGACCTGGCTCGCTTATTAATCTATAACCCAGATAAATGGGAATGCTCAGAATACTATTTCTTCCAAAACTTGCCGGAGCAAACTGAGGGCATGAAGATCTTTGAGATCCTGCATATTTCGGTATAGCCCGACATAGGCAATCGCCACACGCAGAAGTAGCCGATGACGCCAAGGATGCGGTCGCAGAAGGTGCTCAAACTGTCCAGGAAAAGGCAGAAGACCTTGCTGAAGCCAGCCAAGAAGTGGCGGAAGAAGCAGTCAGTAGTAGCTCAGAAGAAGCAAACTCAAACTAGGCTTAACCAGCCTCACTATAATCAAACACTTGATTAGTCGATCACTCTGGTAAGGGTGGTCGTTTTTTTGCGTGTTTCATAGCTTTATTGAATACGGATAAGCATAGAAGACATGAATGCCTTTACAACCCATTTCGTGAATAGTACAATTAATACAAGTTCTATCATTTCCTTTCCCCTACAAACCCAGCTATATTAAAGGAAAGACTATTCGAAAAGTGGTATTAATAGGGACCGAGGGTTAGATATAAGTTGAGGAGGTCGATCATATTATCAATGCAATACAAAATTTAGTTGCCAGATAATCTTGATATGAATCTTTATTCGGCAGCGGTCAGAGATAATGGGACCAAGACAGACGGTTTTCAGAATTTAACTTTTAAGACCTACCTAATTTCGACCAAGGGTGAACATGATGCCCAGAGAAAACAAATATGCGCCCCACTATTAGTGAGTTTGGGTTGAAGTCTAGGCGTATGACTTGATAACCACCATAATCCGATAGTTGAAAGAAAATTAGATTTATACCATCTTCGTTTATCGTTTTATAAAGAGTAAAATAGTCTTCTTTTAGATTTTCTTGAATACTAAATTCTTGAATTATATTATCGAGTGATTTTCGTAATTCACGAAATATTCGTCTAAGTGATTGGTTCTCACTATCAAAGATTACTGTTAATCGGTCAATGCTGATATAAATAGATTTTTCTAGTTTTGATAAATCTACTTGACTTTGATATTCTCGTAGAGATTGAATGGTATTTTTCAACTGTAACGCCTCCTTTCTATGCTTAAAATATGCGTAATTCGTTGGTACTATTGATTTTTGCCAATGACTCGTTACTTAGGACGTTGTCTTAAGTGTATCGGTTTGCTGGCTGTTAGAAACGCCAGCTTTTGTGTTGGAGAATTTGGAGAACTTCGGGCTTCGGGCGCTCTGCCTTCGGCCCGCGCCCTTGCACTTGTTCTCCAATCTCCATCTTATTAGTTTATATACTAGCTAAATACTTGTCTAAAAAACTTGAGAGCAGTTCAAATGGTCTAAATTCAATTTCTTCGCCTCGAATGTCGTTAAATACATCATCATTTATTAAAACAGATGCTTCCCTAAACTAGACAAATAAAAAGAATGAGTGTCATTGTCTTTTGTTGCGTAATGTGTAGATTTCATAATATCCTCAACATAATCATTTTTCGTTTTTCATGGACTTTGTATTACCATTTTGGTATAATTATATGGATTCTAAACGAAAGCCTCAGAACTCTTTGTAAAGCTTTCTGGTGTGTTTTTGTATATTCATAAGTTAGCTTGTATCATCTATTTTTGTACGTTTCATATTATAACCAAAAAGGTTATATAAGTATAATACAACCTTTTTGGTTATAGGTCAATGAAAAAGCGAAAGGAATTTTATAATGTTAAAAGACAATATAAAAAAAGCCCGACTGGATGCAGGTCTCACTCAAATAGAAGTTGCTGAAAAGTTAGGTGTAGCTCAAGCTCAATATGCTAGGTGGGAAAACGGAGGGAGGAATCCAAAAGATGAAACAGTAAAAAAACTAGCTGAAATATTTGGAGTTACTTTTGATAAACTTCAAGGTAGAAATGATGGATTGGATGATATTGTAGATTTACTTAGAAAAGTGGAATTAACTGATGAACAAAAGTTAGAAATATATTTCTTGATAAAGAAGTATTTAGGTAGTGTAAAATAAGTTGTGTAAAGACCTTTGAACTATGAAGGAGGGTGCTACGGTGAAAAAATTATCTGTTGAAGAAGTTGCAAGAAGACGGACTTTATTGTTTGGGGTTCTTGCCGTCATTTTTGGGGTCCTCATTTTTCGAAACGGTGTTGGTTTCAC
>NZ_CAUQPN010000013.1:0-29192 GCF_963520105.1 uncultured Abiotrophia sp. | reverse complement strand
TTTTCAATGTGCTCCTTGCCACCACGTGACAACTTCTATATATTAGCACAAGCCTCACTTCCTGTCAACAACTTTTCAGAAGTTTTTTCGAAGTTTTTGGTCAGTGCTTGTTGCTGGTAGCAACTCATATATCATATCAGTCTGGGCTATGCTTGTCAAACACTTTTTAGCTCTTTTTTCAAACTTTTTAGTGAATGTTCGCTAGCTCTCAGACCTACTCTATAATATCATTACAACCGCTTCAGGTCAAGCCCTTTTTGGGGATTGGCCGGCAGCTTTTTTTAGCTGTCGCTGTCGTAAGGACTCTAGTAATATACCATGGTCCACTTACTAGTGTCAACCACTTTTTCCATCTTTTTTGGCTTCTTTGAAAACTTGTGTTTAAGGCTCTTTGGGGCCCTCTTTGGCCACAAGATATAGTGGTAGAAAAAGACAAGCAGGGAAGTCCATCTGGATCCCTGCTTGATTCTGCCTATTATATAGTAGAAAGTCTTATAAGCGGCTGTTCAATTCTGCAGCTAAGTCTTCAAAACCTGGCTTGCCTAAGAGGGCAAACATATTCTTCTTGTAGGCTTCTACCCCTGGTTGGTCGAATGGGTTAACCCCATTGAGGTAACCAGAAATAGCAACCGCAATTTCGAAGAAGTAGACTAAGTAACCTAAGCTGTAGGCGTCCATCGCTGGAATGCTTACGACTAAGTTAGGCACTTGGCCATCGATGTGAGCCAAGAGTGTCCCTTGGAAGGCTTTGGTGTTAACGAAGTCAACTGTTTGACCTTGTAAGTAACCTAAACCATCGGTATCAACTTCTTGTTCTGGAATGACCACGTCATGGCGAGGCGTCTCAACCTTGACAACCGTCTCGAAGATGTTGCGACGGCCTTCTTGGATGTATTGACCCAAGGAGTGTAAGTCAGTAGAGAAGTTAGCACTTGATGGGTAAATGCCCTTGAAGTCTTTCCCTTCTGATTCACCGAAGAGTTGTTTCCACCATTCGTTGAAGAAGGCCATACCTGGTTCGTAGTTAACCAAGAGTTCGGTTACTTTACCTTTACGGTAGAGAATGTTACGAATCGCTGCATATTGGTAAGCTTGGTTGCTTGCTAAATCTGCTTGGCTGTATTCGGCCATAGCAGCTGCTGCCCCTTGCATCATAGCTTGGATGTCGCCACCTGCAACAGCGATTGGCAAGAGCCCAACTGGTGTTAAGACAGTGAAACGTCCGCCGATTGCATCTGGGATAACGAAAGTTTGGTAACCTTCTTGGTCAGCTTCTGCCTTGAGGGCCCCACGCTTAGCATCAGTGGTTGCGTAGATACGTTTGATGGCTTCTTCCTTACCATACTTAGCAATCAATTTTTCCTTGAGGACACGGAAACCAACGGCTGGTTCAGTAGTGGTCCCTGATTTAGAAATAACGTTGATTGAGAAGTCACGGTCGCCAATCAAGTCTAATAAGTCATGTAAATAAGTAGAAGAAATGCTGTTACCAGCAAAGACTACTTGTGGCATCCCCTTGCGGCCAGCCTTCATATTATAGAAGCTATCGTTCAAGAACTCGATGGCTGCACGAGCGCCTAGGTATGAACCCCCGATCCCGATAACCACTAAGACATCAGAATCTTGACGGATTTTCTCAGCAGCTGCTTGAACTTGGGCAAATTCTTCCTTATCGTATGCTTCAGGCCAAGTTACCCAACCGGTGTAGTCACTACCTGCCCCTGTACCCTCACGCAATTGACGGTCAGCTACGGTCACGTAGTCTTGGAGTTGAGTTAGTTCGTGTTCGCCAAAGAATTTTTTGGCAGTAGAGTAATCAAATTTAATATGTGCCATTTTTTCCTACCTCTTGTCTAGCTAGTATTGGACTAGTTTATTTGATTTGTTGCTTGACTTCAAAGCGATCTTCTTCAATGGATTGAAGGGCGCTGTCAATCCATTCCGGCAACTTCTTAGCCACACTGGAAAAGCCAATGTCAGGCAAGTGGCGCTTGGCGCGCTTCTTGGTCCGGGCTGGATACGGCGGGGTGTTGAGCTTCATCAAGACCCGCATGGACAGGCTAATCTTCTTGGTATATTCATCAATGTCAATGACCATGACCTTGACCTTGTCGCCTACCTTAATCTGGTTGCTGAGCTCATTCATGTAGCCATGCTTGCACTCGGAAATGTGAACCAGACCTTGTTCGGTTGGCGAGAGACCGACGAAGACGCCATAATTTTGGATGCCTGTGATTTGGCCTTCAACGATATCGCCTATTTTAAATTCAGTCATAGGATGTCACCATCCTTGCTTATTCTAACACATCAATCGTCTCAATCACAACAGGTTCTACCGGTTTATCTTGGAGACCGGTAACAACTTTATTGATTGCAATGACGACATCCATGCCTTCTACCACATGACCGAAGACCGTGTGGCGTTGGTCCAACCAAGGTGTCCCGCCCTCTGTTGCATAGGCTGCCACGATTTCTTCAGGGAAACCCAGTTCCTGCATTTGGCCCAACATGGTGCTTGGTACATTGCTAGCTGTTACGATAAAGAATTGGCTGCCGTTAGTATTAGGCCCTGCGTTAGCCATGGAAAGGGCCCCCTTCAAGTTGTAGAGCTCACGTGAGAATTCATCTTCGAAGCTCTCGCCGTAGATGCTCTCGCCACCCATACCGGTACCGCTTGGGTCGCCCCCTTGAATCATGAAGTCTTCAATGACTCGGTGGAAAATCACGCCGTCATAGTAGCCTTGCTTAGCAAGACCAACGAAGTTAGCCACGGTCTTAGGTGCTAGCTCTGGGAAGAGGGCTACCTTAATGTCGCCGTGGTTGGTTTTAATTAAAGCATGTAAGCTGGCTTGGGCCAGATCAAGTTGTGGATATGTCATGAATCATCCTCCTATTGTTAATGGTTGAATATCATCTATATGATACACTAAATCCCGTCAGATTCAAATCAAAAGTGACCTTCTCATGATTTTTCTTGAGAATTTACGGCTTCCTACTAGTTTCAAGTCGCATTTTTTGATATTATCTAATAGATACCTGTATAAGGAGAAGGAGGGAGCCCCCCACTTATGAATACCATATTGCTGACATCTCTTGTCGCGATTCTCTTCACTCAAGCTATTAAATACCCTATTGCCCTCGTGACTAACCGTCATAAGGTCAAAGTAAATATTGTCATGACCACTGGCGGCATGCCAAGTTCCCATTCGGCCGCAGTTAGCAGCCTGATTACCAGCCTGGTGCTGGAATACGGCTTTGAATCCCCTCTGGTGGCCATTGCCACTATCTTCGGGGTCATCGTCATGTTTGACTCCATGGGCGTGCGTCGCCAGAGTGGTGAGCAGGGTCTTCTGCTCAACCTCTTAGCTAAGCGTCGCCTGCAAGACCCGGAGATCCAAGCTGACTTCCGCCGCCTGCAAGAAAGCCACGACATCGATCACTATGAAGATATGATCATCGAAAAATACCTGGGCCATCGCCCCACCGAAGTGGTGGTCGGCGTCTTAGTCGGCGTTCTAGTCGCCTTCGTCAGCCGGGCCATCTATCTCAGTCTCTAAGAAATCTGGTGCAAGGACCCTGGACTTGCCCTTTTCTTTTGCCTTAAAAACTATGATTGAATAAGGAGTCCCTACTATGTCTCAAATTTACGACATCACCATCATCGGTGGCGGGCCGGTCGGCCTCTATGCTGCCTTTTACGCCGGCATGCGCCAGGCCAAGACCAAAATCATCGAAAGCCTAGACTTATTAGGCGGCCAGCCAGCCCACCTCTACCCTGAGAAGGCCATCTACGATATTCCGGCCCACTACCAAATCAAGGGGGGCGACCTCACCCAATCTCTGATTCAACAACTGGACCACTTCGACACCACCATCTGTACCGGCCAGGAAGCCCGTCAACTGATTCAGCATGAAGATGAAGACGGCAAGCCCTACTATGAAATTCAGACCCCGCAAGCCAGTCATTTTAGCCGCGCGGTTATTATTGCCGTAGGCAACGGGGCCTTTCGTCCTCGTAAATTGGACTTGCCCGAGGCGCCAGACTTTGAAGGAAAATCGCTTCATTATTTCGTCCGCCAACCTGAGGCCTTCCAAGATCGGGTCGTAGCCATCTGTGGCGGGGGCGACTCGGCGGTTGACTGGGCCTTAGCCCTTGAACCCTACGCCAAGCAGGTCCACCTAATCCATCGCAGACCCCAGTTCCGGGCCCACGAACACAGTGTCAGCCTGTTGGAGTCTTCTAGCGTCAAGATTTGGACCCCTTATATTCCAGTTGCCCTCCATGGCCAAGACGGCCAGCTTGACCACCTAACCTTGCAAGTGCCACGCCAAGAAGAAAAGGTCAACTTAGACGTCGATGACTTCATCGTCAGCTACGGCTTCGTCTCTTCCTTAGGCGAAATCGCCAAGTGGCCCCTTACCATCAAGCGTCAGACTATCGAGACCGGCAGCTGCCACCAAACTAATTTGCTAGGTGTCTATGCTATCGGGGATATTGCCCAATACCAAGGCAAGACTAAGCTGATTGCGACTGGCTTTGGCGAAGCCACTACGGCCGTTAGCCACGCTATGGCCAGCCTCTATCCAGAGCGCAACAATCTACATGTTCACAGTTCCTCCCTTTTCGAGGACAAATAAAAAGACGAGGCCTAGGCCTCGTCTTTTTATACTTATTCAGCTACTAATTCCACTTCGATGTTGCCTTTTACTGCTTTAGTGTAAGGGCAGATGTTTTCTGTCTCTTGAACATAGCGTAAGGTTTCTTCTGGGCTCAAGCCTTCAATAGATACAATTAATTTAGCTGCTAGGTGCAAGCTGTTAGTATCTGGCAGGTCGCCTAAGAGCACTACTTCAGCGCGCACTTGGCGTTGACGGTCGCCTAAGCCATCACGTTGTAATGGGAAGGACAAAGCCCCATTGAAGCAGGCAGACAAACCAGCTGCGAAGAGTTCTTCTGGGTTGGTGTAACCTTCTTTTTTAGCCATGCTAGTCTTAAGGTTTAAGTCCCCTGTTACGGATTTAACTTCGCCATCACGGCCACCTGTGTTCACGACGGTTGATAATGAAATTTTTTTGCTCATTCTTACTTCCTCCTCGATTAGGTTATCCTCATTATAGCATAAGCTTATGCAAAGCGTATTCAAAATGCTTGAGGAGCGAAGAATTTGGCAAAAAGCCAGGACCACAAGCCATAGAGGGCCAGAATAAGTGCCGTCAGTCCCAAAAAATAAGACTGGGGCAGAATCCAGATGACGGGGTCTAGACGCGGATCGAAGAGCCAGAGCTCATTGGCGAAGAAGAGCCGATGGAAGGCCACAAAGGCCTGGTCAAAGAAGAGTAGCATCCCTAGTCCTAGTAGGGCTAGCCCCCACTGGCCTTGCTTAAGCGCCTGCCAATAGGACCAGGAGTTGAATTGCCCTTGGCGGGCCCAACGCCAGATAAGGACATTGAGCAGGAGAGCTAGCAAGACCAGACCGATTATGAGCGTCCGAACCTCAGCAAAGTGCTGTCGTCCTCCGGCTGAACTGGCAAAGTGCGCCAGCTCCAGGCTGGGCCGCCAGACTTGCCATAGATAGGTCCAGATGCGCATAAAGTCCTCATAGACTGCTGACTTTAACAGACCCGCAATGTGGGGAATCCAATCTAATTGCAGATAGACCCCATAGAGCAAGGGGGCCAGGAGAATGGTCCCCAAGACAGCATTGGCCAGGCCACCCAAGAGACTGACTCCCGCCCGAATCCAGGCCCTTATTTGTTCCATGACTAGAGCTCCCAAGTGGAGAGATCTGGCCGGACGTAGGTTGGTTGCACTGGCACGGACTTGAGATCTTCTTCTTGAGTAAAGCCTGTTAAGACCAACAAGGTATCCATACCGGCATTAATCCCCACCTTGATGTCGGTCTCGTAATTATCACCAATCATAAGGACTTGATCCTTGGTCAAGCCCAGGGTATGGAGACCACCCTCCAGAATAGGACTGAAAGGTTTGCCCATAACGACCGGTTCTACCTGACTGGCATACTGAATAAAGGAAGTCAAGGCCCCTGAGCTTGGCATCATGCCCCGTTCAGTTGGGATGTTACTGTCGGTATTGGTCACCAAGAAAGCCGCCCCATTCCGAATAGCTAGGACCGCAATGGACAGGGCTTCATAGGTGGTCTGACGGTCCAAGGCTTGGACCACCACTTGAGCCGATTCATCTTCCACTAGCGTGAAGCCGGCTGCCGCCACCTGTTCTTTAAGAGGTGCTTCGCCCACTACATAGACCGTTTGTCCCTCATGGTGGGCATGCAGATAGTCGATAATGGCCATGGCGGAGGTATAGACATGTTTCTCGGTCACAGGCAATTCATACTGGGTGCTGAGGGCATGAGCCACTTGAGCTGCCGAGCGCGTCGCATTATTGGTAATGAAGAGGAAGGGAATGTCTTGCGCCACTAACTTCTTAATGAAGGCTTCGGCCGTCGGAATACGATTCTTGCCGAAGTAGACCGTTCCATCTAAATCAATCAAATAACCTGCGTAGTCTTTCATAGGGACCTCCTAAGGGTTGGTTTTGTTCTTTTGCTTGATGACAAAGTTATTCTTACGTTGCTTGGCCGCGGCTGGCGCCTGCTTAGGGGCCGCCTGATCACCAGCGGCTGGGCGACGGTTGCGTTTCTTAAAAGGCTTCTTGCCGCCCTTGGCCGGCGCATCCACCTTGTTGCCCTTGAAGCGGTTTGGATCTTCCTTAACTTGGATTTTAGCTAATTGCTTGGTCTCGCCTACCTTTTTCTCGATTGGGGCCGGCTTAGTCTTAGCCTTGTCTTTGAGTTTGGCGTATTTAGCCACTTCCCGCTCCTTGGCTAGGACGAAGTAACGGCAGCCAAAGTTACAGTATTCATTGAGGTAGTCTTCTAGGAAATCAATGGTTTGATCCTTGGGCACCTTGGCCTGGCCGATTTGATAGAAGCCTCTTAGGCGTAACTGTTCAAAGCCCCAGTCCCCGACAATGAAGTCGAACTTCTCGAAGTATTCTTGGTAGCGATTCTCGAAGGCTAGCAAGTCGAAGCCCTCACGGTAGTTGAGGACCAACTGATAAGGTTCCTCCTTAATCAGCAGATGGTCTTCGTTAATTTGGCGAATTTGCTTGTCTTCTTGGACTTGGTCCTGACTAACGTCGGTCAGGATGGAGTCGATTTGATAGGATATATTATTATCGCGTTGGGTCATGCCTTTAGCTCCTTTACTTCTATGTCTCGTTCCTTCCTATTATAGCAAATTCTGGCCCTGCAAGCTATGGAATTCTCTGAGCCAAGTCACCCGACAAAAAAGCCCGCTCATTCAGCTTATGGCGGACTGAATGAGTGGACCTATCTTAAGGAAGCAGAAATTAGAATTATTTAGCTTGAGCTTGGGCTTCTACCTGGTAGACGGCCGCTTGAACCTGTTCAGGAGTGACACCTGGCACCGCCAGTTTGAAGGTTTCCTTGTCGGATGCGGCGAAGTCAGCCAATTTGGCTACGGCAGTCGCCATGTCCTCTTGAACCTCTAGCTGTTGCCAGGAGTAGATGAAGCCATTGTCCTTGCAGTAATCGATGAGTTTTTGGGTCTCACCTTCTTCGCCCATAGCCGCCAACATTACCAGCAACCCATAAGCTACCTTGACCCCATGCTCAATGCTGTGGGTTTCGGCAAATTGTGACAGGGCATTGTGAACAGCGTGAGCCCCTGACATACGACCATATTCACAGGCAAAGCAACCCACGGCAGCGGCCACATTGAAGACCGTATCGACCACGCGCTTGAAGGTGTCATTCACTACACCCAAGGCATGAGTGGCTAGGGCAGCGTGGGTATCGCGGAGCAGAATGTCCTTGGTTACCTTAGCAGCAGCCAAGCCTAATTCGACATTGGCTTCTAGAGCTCCAGTCAAATGACGGGTGATGCTTTCGGCCTCATACCACTTGGCTACCGTATCACAGATACCCCCTTCGAAGTAGCGTCTAGGCGACTCAACTAGGAGATCTAAGTCCACCACGCAGGCATAAGGGGTACGTTTGAAGTAGGCCACGTCATTGAAGACTCCATTGGGATGGTAGACAGCCGCGACCGGTGTAGTAGGCGCGCAGGTCCCCACGATTGTCGGCACGGTCACCACTTCACAGTGGAGGCGGTCAGCCGTTCCCTTGGCGGTGTCACAAAGCTTACCCCCACCGACAGCTACAATCACATCGGCATCAGCTGCTAACTTAGCCAAGCGGTCCATATCTTCATAGCTGGCTGTGTGGTCATAACGTAAGACTGGCACACCTTCTAGCGGTTGAGGTAAATGTTTAAGAAAGGCAGCGTAAGATTTCTCCCCGGTAATAATGTAGGGACGCTCGAAGTTCTTTAAAATGCCTGCTAAAGAAGCCAAAGCTCCTTTTTCACTGATATATTGTCCGGGTGTACTACGTACGACTTGTACAAATTCCATAAGCGTCCTCCTTATCACTTAGATATAGCTAAGCGAATGATTAAAGTTTTATTAGAAAATACTCTAACACACTTATTTTTCTTATACAAGGCCCTGGCGGCAGAAATTTGTATCACTTTCTGAAAACAATCGGAAATTTCATGAAAAAAGCGCCAAGCCATCGGCTTAACGCCCTAACTTAGGGAGCCACTCAAATACAAGGAAAATGAGAAGGACGGCCTGAAGCACTAACATAAGAGGGACCCCCAGGGCGAAAGTCCATTTGTGGGTCTTGTGGCGCCAAACCTGCATGGCTATAAGGGCGCCGAGAGCTCCCCCTATGGCAGCTAGGCCTAATAGTCGGGCTTCCGGCACCCGCCAGTGGCGCGCCACAGCTTGATGCTTATCCCAGATATAGACTGCAGCCGTCAGCAGATTAATCAGAACAAGATAGAGCCAAATATAGGTCATCACGACCGCTGTTTCCATTCTGCTAGGAAGTCAGCCAGATTACGCTCATGCTGGTACTTGATGGCTGCCTGAATATCCTTCTCGATGATGGCCTTACTTAAATCCAAGCCATTGATGGCCGCAATGGCCACCGCATAATGAATCAGGTCCGCTAGCTCAGTCACCAGTTCCTGGTCGGTATCCTGGCCCTTGCCTTGCTTGCGCCCCGCACGAATATTGAGTAGCTCGGCTATTTCACCCATTTCCTCTACTAGCTTAATGAAGAGGCCCTGTTCCTGACCCCAGTCACCATAATGCTCCGCTAGATAGGCCTCTAGCGCTGCCAAATTCAAATCTGTCATTCCCGTCTCCTCCTATGGGCGTAAGCACCTAACTTGCCCAGTCTCAGTCACCATGCTACCATAAAAATAAGAATCTGTTAAGGAGGACCCACATGCAAGCACTCCAAGCCCACGAAGACTTGGCCCAACTCAAGGCTCAGTCTCAGCTCCTCATTCTCCAATTCGGTAGACCCCAATGCGCACCCTGCGCTAGCTTGGCCTTGAGACTGGATGAATGGGCTCAAAGCCATCCCCAGGCTACCCTACGCTATATCGACTTAAGCCAGTGGCCCCAAGTAGCCGCCCAGGAACAAATCCTGTCCGCGCCCACCTTACAAGTATACATTGACGGGCGCCGCTACCTGCAAGAAGCTGGCTATTTTAGCCTGGACCTCTTGCTAGACAAGCTGGATTACTACTGGGAACTACGTCAAGATAGACCATAAGATAAGAAAAAGGCCATGACATGGCCTTTTTTTATGCAATGAGAAATTTGCTAGCTAGCTTATGAACCTGCTGGATGTCTTTGCCATCCAAGGTCCAAGTTGCTAACTCCGCTTGAATGAGATCAGGAAATTTCCGGCTAATGTCCCTCAGGGCATTGCCGACCGACTTGCGGACATAGTCACTAGGATCCCGCTTCAAGCCAGCAATACGCCCAATGGCTTCCTGGGGATGGTCCTTAAAGTAAGGCCGGCTAGTCCAAATTCTCAGCCCCTCCGTTACAGCACGTCTGGTATTAGCTTGGCTATGGCCCAGCCATTCATCAATGACCGGCAAGGCTGCTTGGTAGCCTATGGTCTTGCAGTAATGGTCCAAGGCCTTGGCCAATACTTCCTGAACCCGCCAGTTAGGGTCCAGACAGACCTGCTCTCTCAAATAATTCAGTATGTCCTCTTGCTGGGACAGGTAGCCCATGAGGAAGACGGCATACATGCGCACTTGATAGGTTTCCGATTGATAGGCCTGCATGGCCAATTGCTTGATATAGTCCGAATCCTGACTGGCATAATCCGCTTGAGCCCTTTTCTCTTCTTCCTTGAAGCCTTTTTCAATCAGTGAGAACTCCGCCTCCAGGCGCTTGATATAGTCTTGCATCGGCAGTCACCTTCTCTCTTTTACTAAAGACCGCATCCTATCAAGGCGATCAAAATAAACTTAGACTTGAGCTGGATGCTGGGTGATAAAGTCACAGAGGGCCGTCACCTGCTCTGGTCGCGTAGACCAAGCCGTTGTCAGACGGGCCACGACATAATCCTCAGCCAGTTCCCAGGTCGCATATTGGACCTTGTCCGACCAGATTGGCACCAAGACCTTAGGTAGACGGACAAAGACCTGGTTGGTCACCGAACGATTGACTAGCTCATAGCCATTAGCCACTAGGCAATCCTGAATAGCCTGAGCGGCTGCCACCGCCTCGCGGCCGATGACCTGATAGAAGCCATCCTCGAACATCATCTCGAATTGGGCCCCTAGGACTCGGCCTTTGGCTAGGACCGCGCCCCCCTGCTTCATGACAGTAAAGAAATGTGGCAGCAGACTTGGGTTGGTAATCACCACGGCCTCCCCTAGCAGGGTCCCACACTTGGTTCCGCCAATATAGAAGACATCCGTCAAACGCGCCAAATCTGCTAGACTGACATCGTTACTTGGGCTGGCCAGGGCATAGGCCAGTCGCGCCCCATCAATAAAGAGGGGAAGCTGGTGCCGACGGCAGACAGCTGACAAGGCTTCAAGCTCGGCTAGACTGTAGAGCGTCCCCAACTCGGTCGGTTGCGACACATAGACCATGCCAGGATAGACTGAATGGACATGGTTAGCATCCGCATAGAAAGTCGTCACCCAATCCTCAACCGCTTGGGCGGTCAACTTACCTTCATGGCTAGGCAGGGGCAAAACCTTGTGACCCCCTAGTTCAATCGCGCCCGCTTCATGGACATTAATATGGCCCGTATCCGGCGCCAAGACCCCTTGATAGGGCCGCAAGAGGGCCCGAATAACGGTGGAGTTGGTTTGAGTTCCCCCTACAAAGAAATGAACCGTGGCATGAGGGCAGTCGCAGGCTTGACGAATCAAGTCATAGGCCCGTTCACTGTGGCTATCACTGCCGTAACCGGCTGCCGGCTGGCGGTTGACTTCTATCAATCGCTCCAAAACCCGCTCATGTGCTCCCTCTAAATAATCAGATCCAAAATACAAATAGTCTTCGGTCATACTAATCAATCCCCTAATTTAATCAATATAGTCCTACTGGATTTATTATATACCCTCTTGACTCTGGGGCGCAAACCGCACTACTAAGTTTAAATAGTTTGTGCTTAAATGTTCGTAATTCTGACCTAATACAAGAAAAGTAAAGCCCTACTCCGGCCTGTCAACATCTTCTGACCGCATCTGTTATATAAGATTCTTTCTAGATGAGGATATAGTTGGGAAATATTGATGCCCCTAAGAAAACAAAAAGCTATGACAGAAGCTAGGCTCTATCATCGTCTGTTTTGTCTTGCCACCAAGCCAACTGCCACTGGCGTTCTTTTTGAACGGCTGCCAGGTCATCTGGATAGGCTAGGTTAATAAGCTTGATTGCATAGTCACTGGCGACCAGGGCGTGTTCCTTCATATGGGCGGTCGCCACCGCATGGCCAATGACCCGCAAAAGGGCTTGTTCTAGAGGATTCTCGGCTTGCTTGGCCAGGGCGTGTATCTTGAAGCCCGCCTGTCTGACGTCGTGCATACGGGCCTGACTGGCCAAACAAGCTTGGCTGACCGCCCAGCCTGCCTCAATATCAGGCTCCTGCCCTACCTGAGAGCCAGTCAATTCAATCAAATGCTCTACCAAATCCCGACCGAAGCGGGCACAAGTCTCTTGACTAGCGGCTTGGTAGTCGAAATCTAACTGCTTTCTCAAATCATCGCTGTCTAGCACCTTAATTTTCCGTCTGGTCATAGCCTCATCCCCTTATAAACTTCTTAGCCCTAGTATACACCAAGCCCTAGCTGAGTCAAACAAAGCCATTTGCCACACATTCCCATAAAAAAGAAGCCGGACTTCAAGAATCCGACCTCATTTATTGGCTTAAGGTAAAATAGCAATGGCGCGCACAGGCGAACCAGTCGCTTGCTCCCAATGTGGGAAGCTGACACTAATCAAGGCACCAGTGGCTGGCACTTGGTCCAAATTATTCAAGACTTCTACTTGGTAGATATCTTGCTCCAAGAGATAGTATTCGTTAACTAAGCCGTGCTCCGCTGCTGGAATACCCGCATCGGTGTCAAAGGTCTCATGGCCGACTGCCTTGACTTGGCGTTCCTTAATCAGAAATTCCAAGGCCTCGCGACTCCAACCTGGACTCTGCTGAACACCAGCATCATCCAGGTTACGCATAGCCTCTTGGCTTGGCCAGCGCTTAGACCAGTCAGTCCGGAAGGCTACGAAACTTTCAGGACGAATTTGACCATGTTCTGCTTCGAAATCCAGGATGTCTTGCTTGGTCAAAATGTAGTTAGGGTTCTCCGCCACTTGAGCCGACTTGTCAATAACATAGAGAGGCAAGAGCAGATCCTTGAGCTCAATCTGATCCAGCCAGCGGCCGCCTGCCACGAAGTGGATTGGAGCGTCAATGTGGGTACCGTATTGGCCCACCACCGAGATTTTCTGAACGTGGAAACCATCCTTAAGGGTGAAGAGGTCTTCCTTCTCTAGGGCTGGTAGCGCCGGGAAGTGGGGGCTGGACTCGTTAATGACATGGCTAAGGTCAAGCCATTTTTTGGACTTGAGTGTTTCATAGAGTGAAAGTAAATCTGACATCTTGTCTCCTCCTAACTAAGAGCTAATAGTTACTGTAAAGGCAGTATAACAAAGTTAAGTGAGGCAAAACAAGATAGAAGGACCTATTCCCTTAGACTATTTTGCTAGAACCTGATATAGCAAATAACTATAAAATTAAAAACAAGAGGCTAACTCCCTAGAGCTAGCCTCTTGTCATCTTAGCTTATTTATCCTTACTCAACTGGCTTAAAATCCCCTTGAGATTGCCTACTTGCTGGCTGATGGCCGTCTCTAGGTCTTGGTCCCGTTCCAAGGGGAAATAGAGGGCGCCGACTAAGACAGAATCATCTTGATTACCCGTATCCTCTAGGCGGTAGAAGACTAGGCAAGCCGTGTCGTGTTCGGGCTCGACTTCATAGCGAGCCTGAAATTGCTTGCCGTCGATTTCAATCGATTCTTGGAAGATGGGGGTTGGCCGGTCTGATTTGAGACGCTCCTCCAGTTCCTTATCGGTGAGCAACTTACCACCCTTGAGGGGGGAAGTCGTATAAGCCTCTAAGGTATAGAGATTGACATAACCCTTCATGCCAGGCGTCATGATGCGATAACCCACATCCCGACGGTCGTCCTTGGTCAAGGATGGATGCAATTTCCAATCCTCTGGAATCTTGTAGGGACGTTCAGTTGGCTTAGGGGGCTCCTTGCCATCCACAGCTTCATACATCCAGTTCTTGGATGATTCGAAGATCTTATCTTGACCCTTGTCAATAGCAGTTGGCTCCACCTTCAAGAGGGTCTTGAAGAAGGCTTCTTCCTGCTCCTTGTTTTCTAACTCCTTGCTAGACTCTGAGACCGCTGAACTGGACTCTTGGCTATCGTCCGATTGGTTAGCCCAGGCTGATTGAGGAGTTAGTAAGAAGCTAGTGGCGGTCGCTAGACTGGCTAAGACTAGATGTATTTTTTTCATGCTTTACCTCCTTGGGTGACCGATGCAGAGGGGGAGTCACCTTGGTTACTGGAGTACCTAGCCCTAGTCTAACCTATTTGAGCTCGTCAGGCAAGGAAAGCTCTATTTAGCCAGACCTGCTGCCACCAAGGCCAAAAGCCAGAGATGGAGCGGATAGAAGACATAGAAGAAGTAGCGGTTGAAGGCTGACTGCTTACCTCTTTGGCCATTGTAGAGGGCTAAGAGAGGCAAGACACTAATGAAGAGCCAGTCAGAGTTATAGAGCATCATAGTGAGGGTCTCCTGCCAGCTGTCATAGCTAGTATAAGAAAGGGTAAATAGAATCAGAGCTAACCCTAGATAGAGTAAGGTGCCTAGGGCCTGGCGCTGACGGCAACAGTAGGTAATCAAGATAAAGGGTAGTACCACCATGCCCCCTTCTGTCAGCAAGAGGCCGGCTAAGAAGAGGAAGCCTGCGCCAGCCCAACGGAGACCTTTGGCTTCTTGCGTCAGACTTTGGCGTGGAAAAGCTAAAGCTAAAATACTGACCCCCAGAGCTAGGGTCAGGAAGATGTTATTGCTGATATGGACGCCACGATTGGCCAAGAGACTATTGAGCAGCCAGTTACCGGCTGCCATGATGGCTGCGGAGCCCCAGAGACGGACTTGATAGCGTTGCAGATTACGGGTATGAAGGAAACCTTCTACCGCCTGATAGGCAAAGCCCGCCGCCACACAGCGCGTCATGGCATGAAAGATGCCTTCCCAGAGTGGTGGCACCAGACCGGGCACATGGGGCAGATGGTCTAAAACCATGAGGGCTGCCAACAAGTATTTGATTTGAGTTGCATTTAATTTCTTCATAGGAATGCTCCTTTAAGTTTTCTTAGCTTAAGTTTAGACCCAAAAAGCCCGGCTAACCATAAGCTGAGCTTACAGTTAGCCGGGTTATCTTACATTATTGAAAGTTTAAGCTTGCCAGTCTAAATCCCGCAAGAGGCGCTGGATGACCCAGGACTTAATCAAGAAGCTAAAGACTAAGCTGGGCACTAGGGATAGGAGAAAAGACAGAATCCCCAGACGAGCTACAAAGGACGAGACTAGGACAGGTTGCCAGTAGAGCCCCCAAACTAGGGGCACAAGACCAAAGAGATAGCCTAATAACAAGAGACTATTGACCAGATAAGGTCGCTGGCGTCCCGGTAAGGCTCCATTAAAACGCAGGGTTTGGTCACGAAAATCACTTAAGATGGCACGCTGACTAGCCAGGTCTGGCGCTGGCACTGACTTGACTTGGGCTCTGAGATGGCTTGCCACGCCTTCATATACTAGCGCTAATAAGAGCCCCAAGAGCAAAGGCAAGGCCACTGCCCCTAAGCTACCTAGATATCTATCCGGGTAGTGTGGCTGACGCCCCGCATCATAACCTAGCCAGCGAATAATGCGCCCGACTAGCAAAGGCAAGATGACCAAGCCTAGGGACCACAGGGTCCAGGCCACACGCCGGCCTAGGTCAGCGGGACTTTCCTCTTTCCATAGCAACTGGCCACTTGCGAGGTCATATTCAGCTAGCAAGCGGCGGTCTGCTTCCTTCTGGCTTTGACGCAGATAGGCACCGTAGAAGACTAATTTTTTATAAGGTATCCACATTAATCTGGTTCCTTCCCTTTCTACCTTTGTTGCAATGCTAGTGCTAAATTACTAGTCTGTTTTTCCTTTGTCATAGCGCGCCCCGTATTCCTGACGAGCTTGGCGCGTCCAAGTTTGGATGAAGTCGGTCTTGGCATCGGTGTAGGCATCACGATTATGCTCATATTGTGGCCAGAGGGCTAGCTTGAGCGCCTCATAATCCTTAGCTACTTGGGCATGTTCCCTGAGATAGTCCCTAAAGTAGAGCTCATCATGATCTCCTTGGTAGCGCAAGTGAATGTGATAGACCTTGTCCGCGAATCCCTCTGGTGTGTAACCCGAGTTCAAGGATATGCGGCCTTCTGACTCCGACATTTTAAGAAAGCCAGACTGAATCAGACTTTCACTGGCTAGATGCAAATCCGCCTGAGGTGCCAACTCGACCAAGACATCGACAATATCCTTGGCCCAGATGCCTGGGATGGCCGTACTACCAATGTGGCTGATACGAACCAGAGGCAAATCTCCTAGGACTTGTTCCAGTCGCACTTCCATTTCTTGATAATTGGTCTCCCACTGGGGCTTAGGCGCCACTAGGAAGATTGGAAACAGGCGCCAGAGTTCTTCTAAAGATAATTGAGTCAGGTCCTTGGCCATATGGGTTGCTCCTTTCAGACAAAGTAAATCTAGTTTTTTGGCTTTAAACCTAAAGCCGAGTAGCCCGAAGGTCTCATACGATTCTCGGCTGCTAGCTTGTCAACCAGTCTTAAATTCCGCTCAGACTGGGTAGACTTGCCCTTGCGAGGTGTAAACTTCTGCAGGTAGGACAGATCATCATAGGACCGTCGCATGCTTTCACTCCACCCGAAGCATAGCCCTTCTTCCAAGACCTCATGGAAGGTCACCGATGGCAACTTGGACTTAGCTTTAAAAATCCGAATCCAAATACCTGGCGAAGTCTGTTCATTGGCTAGTAACCAATCATGTAGTTCTTGTCTCTTTTCAAAAGATATAATCGGAAGTTGATCATAGACTTGGTCTAATTGTTGCATTGATTTTTCCTTTCATTCTTGATGGTGACCGTTCTGCTAAACTCAGGATAAGATGGCCTCACATACAAGCTTATCTAATTGATTACCCTCATCCGGTCTGAGTTCTCTGATGGTTGATCCCATCGAGCCCCCCAAAAATTCAGTCTTAAAACTTGTGGTAATGGCAATAAAATAGCTATTGAGGCTGTTCCACCCATTGATCATTGTCCATAATAAAGGGCTTGGCCAGTCCAGGGCCAGTATAGTCGGAGTACTTGGTCCCCAGATATTGATAGACCTCTTCCTTGCTGGCAAATTTGATGGCCTGATAAGGCTCCTCGAAGGTCAGCTTCTCTAAGAAGAGATAGCCCTCTTTGGCTGGAACTAAGACGCCGACATGGCCGATGAAGAGACTGTCGCCGTCCAGATTATCATGTAAGACTACTGACAGCATTCTAACCTTATCGTTGAACTTGAACTGGGACAGAAATTGCGCCATACGCTTGGCGTGAACCTTGACGTCTTGAGTGGCCTCGGTCTTCACCCGAGAAAAGAGGATATTGAAGGCCGCCTTATCCTTGGCATCCATGACATTCCCCTTGTCGATGGCGTCATTATCCATGAAAAGCAGCTCATCATCCTGGCTGACTGGCGGAATCTCAATGGTGTTTTTGAGCAAGGTATAGCTGTTAATGCGGCAATTAGTCCCGATAAAATCCCCCTTCTGCTCATGCCAAAGCGGGTTAATCTTGGCCACATCGTAGTCCGTCTTGGTGAATTCAGTGAAGTCCCCCTTGAGCCCACTAGGTCCTACAATGTCATTGTAGTCCTTGACGAGTTTGAGGAATTCCTCAACGCTATCCTTGTCCAAATGAGCAGACAAGAGGGTCCTCACTTCTTCCAGGCTACTTGGACTATTGAGGTTGGAATAGCTAGGATGAGAGGGGCTTGCTTCTTGGCCACTCGGCTTGGGACTGCAAGCTGCTAGAGCTAAGATGATGCCGAGGGATAGGATGATGGTTTTGGTGTGTTTGAACATGAGGTCTCTCCTCTAGCTGATATTTTGGTCAAAATAGCTTGCGAGCCTCGTTATTGAACTTGATCCAATAACTTCCTCATAGAAGGACTAACGAAATAGTCACTAATAGTCATCTCAAGCTTTGGCGATACAAAAGATAAATCCGCGCCATACTGGCAGAGGAGTCTCAATATTCTCAACAAATCTGCCTCAAGTTCTGCTGTCAAAAGCCTATCATCTGATTCCTCTTGAGTGGTCCGATTGTAGGAAGGCAGTATCTGACTAGCCTTAGCGCAGAAGCTCCATATGCCTGTATTGCCATAAGAATCGGTCCGATTAGAATCCGCGCCGGCTTGCAACATCTTCTCCAGAATCTCATAGGCTCTATCAGCATTCTCCTGGGTGGAGAAAACCTGGAGCCCACCATAAGAAGTATTGGTATTCCATCTACTTGTCATGACTGCTGCGGTGATGGCGTCAAAAACTACTGGTGTCCGCCAGTTATTGCAGCAGGACGGATCTTCCATAAAGTTCAAATCCGCCCCCTGATTGATCAAGTAGTCGGCAATATCGAAGGCCCCTGTCTTCAAGGCTACCTGCAGGGGAGATTGGCCATCATCCTTCTTAGGCGGTTGTTTGGCAGTGCAATTAACAAGCTCAGGCTTGGCCTCAATGATTTGCTTAACCAGCTCATAATCTTGTGCCCTGATGGCTTTGAATAATTTCTTCATAACGATTACTCCATTCCAACTCTTTTGATTGACAGCTTTTCTGATTTCATGGCCCATTATTACGGCTAGATTTGGCACTAACTAAGCAGGAAACCGATGGCTGTCGAATCAGCAAGAGAACTATTTCTGTGTTTGCACCAAAATTTTAAATTTAGATCGCCATATGTCAGTTATATGACTTAGATAAAAATGGTATCGCTTGTCCATTCTGATAGCTTCTATCCACTTCAGAAGCAAGTGATGCCACTCATAGAGATGAATAAGAACATCTCTTGAATACCAATCTTTTCTTTAGTAACCCTCCTTCTTCTCATTCTGAGAACAACGAAAGGGAACAATCAACTAAATTTGGTATTATATAAATCAAAAGTAATATAATTTACTGAGGAAAAGTTGGCCATTCCTGTCGAAGAAGATCCCATTTAATTGCTTTCTTAAATTTTCATCTCTGTCTTTAATATCTTTTTTTGATAGATGCACTTTACTAATACTATTGAATATATCATTAATCTCTAGGGCTTTTTCTTCTTGGGAAATTTTACCTTTCTTCAAGTGAAATGATCCGTTGCTTATTTTTACATTAGTATTTTCACGCAGTAGCGTTAAATTACCTAAGCTATTTTTCCATCTTCTATTCTTCTTACTCCAATGATGGAATGCTTGTTTTTGAGGTATAATATGCTCTATTTGCCAAAGTAAAGGTTGGTTAAAACTATAACTCCTTACAAAATTTAAAGCATTCCCCGGCGAATAGAATGTAGATATAGAAATCAAGATAAATCGCGTATACACCTTGTTATTATAATAATTACTTTTTTTCTGTCCCGCAGGATGGTGTGCATCAATATAATCTTGAAACACATCTAATATATCATTTTGGTGCGTCTTAGTACATAAAGTTCCATTAAAAGGTCCTACTTTAGAACCAGCCCTAGACACTACTTTTATAATATCATCTACAACTTTTTCATCATATACTTCATTCAAAAATTTTATAAATAGCATTTTATATTTTCCCTTCAATTGAGATAGTAGAATTTAATTTAAAATAGAAAGCCATGTATACCTTCCCGCCAACTTACTCCCATACTTATCCTTCAAACCTGATAACCTGATTGATTACATCTACGGTCGCCTTCAGGCCAAAGGGAATGATGCAGCGGGGTTGAGCATGGCCAACGTTGAGGTTAAAGACCACAGGCAGGCTTGGATTGGCGATGACGTCTACCAATAGCTGCTTGTATTCTTCCGAATATACCTCATCCATGGGCTTTCCTACTAGCAGGCCGGAAATCGAATCGAAGATACCTGTCTCCTTTAGCAAAGTGAGTGCTTGATAGAATTTCTCAGGTGGCATCTTTTCTTCACTGGATTCCAGTAAGAGGATTTTCCCAACCCAGTCTTCTTTTTGGGGGAACAAGGCATATTGACTACAGAGTAGCGGCATATCCGCATAGCGCTTCCCATTAAAGATGTCATAGAGTGAGTCAATGCAGCCTCCAAGAATCTCGCCTGAGAAGACTGGATTCCCCTGAAGCAAGTCAAAACCGTGGTCCAAGTGAGACTTCAACGGCTTACCAATTTGGTCGACGCCGAAGTCAGTTCGGCTCTCATACCACAGCTCACTCGGTCTTATTTCTTCTATTGTACCCGTCTTTATTAATTCCTCAAAGTATTGTCGTGTGTAAGGCAGCATGTCCTGATCGAGCTCACAGATATCCGCAAGGAAGGATTGTCCATAGAAAGTATTGAGCCCGACTTTATGCAACATCAAGTGATTGAGGGTCGTGTCGGAGAAACCGAGGAAGACCTTTTGGGACACGGCACCAGCCAACTCTCCGTTTTCAAATAAATAGGGTAGCAATCGATAGGTATCGTCGCCGCCAATGGCACAGAGGATCATGTCAATCTCTGGATCTCTAAAGGCTTGCAACAAATCGGCCGCCCGTGCTTCCGGATGTTGCTTCAAATAGTCAATTCCCTTGAGCGCATTGGGCATAAAACTCACCTCTAGGCCAAGGTCTGTCAGCCTTTTGAGGCCTATTTCTAGCTCATGCTTGATGAAATCTTTGCCCAATACCCCAGCTGATAGGCTGACGATCGCTAGCTTTTTAATCATCATATTCACCTCACAAAATTAATCAAATGACGAGCTTGACTTCTGCAAGTCAATTGCTTATAAAATATACCTTTTAACGACAAATTAAAAGGTAACATGAACTATTTATGCTTGTTGAGATGGTCGCGACAAAAAGTAGAGATAGGCCCCAAAGGCGAACTTGATAGCAGCATCCACATAGGCAATGACCTCCATGGAAATATTAGGGAAGAGATAGCCCACCGCAATGTTGATGGCACATACCAGGGCTAAATAAATCATAGACTTGCCATGCACGAAATAGAAGGGGAAGAAATGCAGTGCGGTAGCCATTAAGGCTCCCAGCCAGATGAGGCGCCAGTTCTCGGTAGCGAAGAAGGGGCCGCCTAAGATGGCCATTAAGACAAAGAGTAAAATGACCGCATAAAGGGCTACTTTCTTCTGGAAGGGGCTAGAGCTACCCGTTGATAATTTATTAAGCAAGGACTTATTCTGGTTAATAGCGAAAAAGCTGACAATGTAACCCATGCTGAAAACCTGCATGTTGATAATCTGCTTGCCGCCAATCAAGGTTGCCACCGCAATCACCGACGCGACGGCCATTAGCCATAAGTCGCAGGCTTTCTTGAAGTTAAATGCTAGTTTTTCATTCTTGTCATAAGCTAAAAACCCCATAAATAAGTGCCTCCAAAATATTCATAACTGCCATCTAGCCTCTATCTCGTAGGCTAGATGGCTCTTACTTTATTATAGCACTTTAATAGAAGAAAAGGAGTGTCAAGCTCTTTTTATCTCAATATTTATACTGGAACTGGGAACTGCTCAAAGCACAACCATTCCTGAGCAATTCTTAAGAGGCTATCACCTAAGCCGTGTTCTTGAATTACCTTTAAAAACAACCCTGTTGAGACAGATTGAATGAATGCCCATTCCCAGATGCTCTGCTTCTCAACTCCAGTTTCATTATGAAGTAAGAGAACTCTCTCAATAGCTTTTTCCAAAGGAGCATCAACTAACTCCTCCACCCATTCTCGCACGAGGATTCCAAGGTCGTAGGCAGGTTCTCCTAGGATTCCATCCGGATCTATCAATTTATAAGATAGCTCATTGGAATCTAGTGCTTTCAGTATATTGTCAGCGTGTGGATCCCCATGGACTAGCACAGATTGATATGAAGACAGGCACTTTCTTCTTGATTCTAAAAACAAGAGCGCCCGTTCAATGATTTCTTTACTGCACGGTTGCTCTAATTTTTCCCAAGTGGACAGGATAAAGTCTTGAAACCACCCAATTAATTGTCCCATCAGTCTTAGCTCCTGTTTTTCATCGAGGGGAATCCAGGTTTTCTTAAGTAGCCCGCAAATTATCTTCATTTGGTCTCTAATAGAATAGTCAGACTCACTCAAAGGATTACCCAAACACTCTAGTAAGACTGCTTTCCTCTTGACATCATGCTTTAGCAACTTGACATATCCCGCTCCATTTACAACTCTAAGGGCTTCTACTTGTTGCTCAAACTCGGAATTCCCCTCCAATTGAGGCATAAATAATTTGAGAATCCCCTTTTCTTGATTTCTCAAGGTACATTTTGCTACAAAGGCCTCTGAGCCTCCTTCTAGGATTTGCTCCAAAGAAAGGCTCCACTCTTTTGCTATGCAATCAATAACTGTATTTAAGTCCTTTTTCCATTGTAGCCCCTCATCACCTAATGCATCCAACTTGTTTTGAACATTGCACGGAATGTGGTCTTCCCAGTTTTTCATCTGATGCTATTCCCCTTTAATTTTTCTAGCTTATCTTTAAACTCATTTGTCTACTCATCTCTATTTTAAATAGTCTCTTCATTCTTTTCCACTGCTTTTAAGTAGCTTTTAGGTTCATGCTGTACATTAGAGTTAGCACTAAGGAAAGGAGAAAGCTCCCCCAGAGGTGAGCGGTGTAAAACAATGAGAACAATCGTCGTCATACCTAATCTACTAACCCCAAAACTTCATAAGCACTTCCTCAGCTCAGAAAACGCCAAGGCAGCCTATAAAATGGGTGTCCTCACCCTCATCTTCGGCTCCTTCCTAAAAGGCGTCTTCGACATCTACGGCACCCTTTCAGTCTACCCAAGCTTCTACCTACCAGTGGGCCTGCTACTCTTGCTGGTCGCACTTTGCTTTGAAATCCACCAGAGGAAGGGGAGGGCAAAATAGGAAATTAATTACTAGAGCAACAGCACTCCATCCGTTGGATTCTCTTATCCAGCTGATGGGGTTTTGTTTATTACATAAGACAATTAGTTATCATAATTATCGTACCTTCAAAAAATCCTCGAGCACGGTAAGAAATAAAAAAATCTTGGTTGCAAAGCGCAACCAAGATTCCGTTTAAACTATTCTTCGTTTAACCTAACAAGAAGGTGTTTGAAATGTTCTTCATCCTCAACTAGTTTTCCAAAGAACAACTCATCAATTTGCTCGATTACGGGCACAGCTTTTTGTAAAATCTCTTCTCCCTTTTTCTTCAAAATAACAGCCTTGGCTCTTGAATCTCTGGAGTGTTCTTTTCTATCTACATATGCATGTTTTTCTAATAGACTCAATATTTGAGAAGCAGTCATTACGTCTATCCCAGAAAGTTTAGAAATCATGACTTGAGTCACTTCGTCATTAGTTTGCGATAGATAGGCAAGCGAAGCTAAAACAACAAATTGAGGGTGTGTCAGATTCATTTTCTTTAACTCTTTTTTTATTATAAGATGCCATTTATTGTACACCCTCATGAACAGCAAGCCAGTTGATTGTTCTGAATCTTTTTTATATTTCGATGTAAACAAACAGCAATCCTCCTATCGTTCCAAAAGCTCTTTCAGAATAAATATAGAGTTAGGGACATCTGAGAACACCTGGCGTAAAAATTCTAAATGTTGCTTATCCTCACTATCTAAGGATACAGAATGTTTGACCGTTACACTTCCATCATTGTTCTCCATTATTTGGTGTCCAAAAAGGATGTCACCAAAAGGAGTGGCTGTTTTATCCCAGAATTCTTCGAAGGCTTTTACAAGTGTAAGTTGAAAATCCATAGGAGGCATACCTTCAAGCTCCATCGTCCCATGGGATCCAGTCTTAAAATCATCGTTTAATGTAATGTTTTTTAAATCCTCTTCCCAGGCATACCATTTTTCAATATTGGCATAATACTCCCAAACAGCTTCTTTTGTTGCTTTAATTTTCAAACTGAAACTAAATTCCATTGTTTTCACCCCAATTTATTAAGTGTGCTTATTATATGTCATTTTACAATGTATGTCAACAATAATCTTTTTAGAATCGTAAGAGCGGGGATGACAAAATAGGATATGAAATAACCGGAGGTTTGCCTATACAGGCGCCTCCGGTTTGTTTTGGATATGAGGTTAAAACTTAACTATCTCTAGCTTCTAGGCATAAAGCTCTAAATCGATCATCTAATTCCGCTATCTCCAACAAGAGGTGGGACAAGCCTTCATAATCTTCCTTTAGGCAAGACAGGTGGGCTTGTCCAAATAAAGTGGCTAAGTCTTCTTTTATTTTTGATCGCAGGCCATCGTGCTCTGCTAGGAATCTACTCAGGTAGAGATTTCTGACAGCGGCCAGTTTAAAGCTGAAATACTGATGCAGTTGTTTTTGCTCATCGTTCAAGCCATGTTTTGCCACTGCCGCCGCGTAGAGTGGAAGGACGCCTTCTTGCCCTTGCAGGTATCTTTGGGCCATTATTTGTGAGGTGGCCAGATAGATTGCGCTCGCGTCTGGATTAGCGACTCGCTTGAAATTGCCCCACATAGAATAGGCGCCCCGCTTATAGTCGATTTCCTGGGCTTGCCATGCTGGCAGAAAGTCTTCGAACTGAATCTTCATACAGGCAAAGCCTGCTGGATCATGCAAGTAGAGATAGTCATCATCTAAATCATAAACTGAGACAAAGTGATCCACTCCGTATAAGTGGGTGTGGTTAGGATTATAGGTCAGATGCCCCATATCGAGTGGCCCCAACACTACCGGACCATTAACTAGGAGAGCTTTGAGCTTGCTTCTGATTAAATCCAGATCAACTGCTTGCCCCTCTCTTAGATAATATTCTTCATAGTCAAAACCTAGAACTTCTAAGACATGAGAAATCGAAAGATCCGGCATGCCATTATCGAAGAATACTAATGGGTGCTGTTCATCGTCTTTGACAATGGAAGCCCCATTCCCCATCAACATAAGGGCCTCAAGATATTCCGGCCTCAGGTCATAACCATAGGCCTCCAATGCCATGGCCAAAGAATAGGTATAACAAAGCGATACGTCGCCAAAATAGATTTGCATCTAACTGCCTCCTTCTCATTGATAGCTTGATTATACAGCGCAGTTAGGGCTGCCACCCTAGAAAAAAGGAGCAGAATTTATGGGGTGTGAGGATTGGAAAAAGTTACAGACCATTAAAAAAGCCCCCTTAGTTAGATTTTTATCCAGCTAAGGAGGCTTTTTCGGCTGTTTAATCGTACTTCTTGCCGAATTTCTTCTCCAGCATTTTCTTGACTAGATAAGGCATCTTGACGTTTTCTCGTCCCTTTTTGGCAATGAGTTTCTTAACAAAATCAGGCATCTGGATGTCTTGGTCTTCCTTTAGAATCGCATCGCTGTCTCTAGGCGCCGCCATCTCATCAAAAGTAGTCTCATCAGCTTGATGGATTTTGTAGTCCCCGTGGAGATGCTTGGCAACCGTTGACAGCAAGGCCTCAATCAGACGCGGATCCGTATTGGGCATAGGGGGACGCTTATAGCCCACCCCTAATTCATGGCAGAGTTCTTGACACTCCACGTCATTATCAAAAAGCACCTCGATATGCTCACTAATAAAAGCAATAGGCACAAAGATATAATGGTCGGGATGCTGGCTTTGCTCCCGCAAATATTCCAAGACATCTGGCTTAATCCATGGCATTCCAATATCGCTCTCACTCTGCCAAGTGTTAGTATACTGGTCTGGAGCAAGACTCAGACCTTCAGCAATCAAGCGACTATTGTCGTAGATTTGGTCGATATAAGGGTCGCCAAACTCCAAGGCCAAGACAGGCACACTATGGGCTGAGAAAACGACCCGATAAGTCTGACTACCAATTTCTTGGATAATTTTTCGAATCTCCTCTACCCAGTAATTGATCAGGGCGGGCTCACGATACCAGTCCTTAATGACTTGGAAACGGATGGTCTGGCTCTCTAGGAATTTCTCATAGCCCATTACGGAGTAATAGGAATAATGAGGCTCCAAGATTAAACAAAGGCAGTCTTCAATCCCATCTGCCTCCATCTGCGCAATGACATCGGGGATGAAGGGGCGCGAAAATTTATTAGCAAAATAAACGTTCGCTTGACCTTCTAGGGCCTCAGCTACTAGCCTCACTTCTTCCCTGGTAATGGCTTGGAGAGGCGTACCACCAATCCGAACATAATTATCATATAGGGTTTTGATTTCATCTTCTTCTGGACGAACACCCCGGCGAATATTGGTGAAAAATTCCGCGACTGCTTCATAGCTAATCGCTTCTGGTGACCCAAAGGTCATCATGAGGACAGCTTTCTTAGACATGTCAAACTCCTTATGTGTGTGTCGTAGTTTCTGTCTCTTATTCTACCATAGAAAAGGCTTTATCGGAACTATCTAGGGTTCTATTATTCAGGCTTAGTCGTTTTCTTAAGCACCGCCACACACTCAACATGAAACGACCGGTCTCTAAGTATAAAAGGTGCTCCGTATCAATCTCGCTAGTTTTTGAATCATATCTACACACTATTTAACGTTATTAACGTTAAATGGTAGAAAATGAACCCTACCTTCATTAACACGGCAGTCTACTCCACAAACAGGAAGTTATAAATGTCTTTGCAAATATACCATATCTATTAGTTGTACACCGCCCTCATAAATTGGGTGGTCATAATTGTCAGTAAAGAAATTGGGAATCTTGTGAGAACGAACAAATCCACATTTTTCATAAAATGGTATCGTCAACGGACTGTCACCTGTTCCAACTTGCAAAATAGAATATTCATCTGCATATTTACTAGCAAGAAAATCAATTAGTGCTTTGCCATAACCCTTCCCCTGATTTTCCGGATCGACTGCGATATTCTTGATTTCAAGTATTTCGTTACCTTCATCGGTGACAACACATTCAGCTTTTACACCATTGTCTTCAAGCACATACATAGTTCCTTTTTCAAGATAGCGATCCACCATGCTCTCTTGTTCATCAGCTAGTAACAATAATGATATAAACTGCTTTTTATTCTTATTCACTTCTCGGATTTTCATATCCATTCCTCCGTCAAACTGGAATTTAATGGTTCCATGCCATTATAAATTCCTTCTCCCTCGTATTACTATCTAAACTTTCAGATTGGATGCTAATCTCTCACACTTTTCCCATATTTTGGCTCATCAATATGGACGCCAAGCAAGCCGATGTTTTGCACAGGCCCCCAGTAACGATAGTCGCCCTCAAATTGAATTCCCAGCATCTTATCGATTAGATAGTCAGTCAATTCTAGCTTGTCAGACAAATAAAAAATATAGCCTAATCGGGTCAATAGATGCATAAAATCCATCTGCGTTTTCTTGTGTTTTTTAGGTATCAGCTCTAGATAGGGACTTAATCTGGCATCATCTTGGACTTCTTCAATTAATTGTCTGATTAGCATGGTCTCTCTCCTAAATCTTAGTACATATCATAATCTTCATACCAGCCCAGAACCGCGACCTTATAGCCTTCTTTTGAGTATTTCTTGGCATAGCCTTCAGCCACCCAAGCACTAGGAAAAGTTAGGACTTGTAGTGTGTTTTTAGGATCCTGAAGCGTATATGTCCATAGACTCCGACTCCATCCTGAGACTTTATATTCTATTTCGCGATCCAACATAATGGCAAACACTTGCTTCTTGTAGCGCGAAAATCTCCCTACTTTATTCTGAAAAGCTTTATTTATCCATATACGCTTACCGTTCTCGAAGACAGAAAATCTCTGGTAAACTACAATCACATATCTCCCAGACTCAAAGTTACTGCCCCAGTCATAGCCAACATCGTCCATGCCCATATAATCCGAAAATAGGTTGAATGCCTCAGCAATCAATGATTTCTCACTATCTTCTGGTCTAAAGACCAACTCAAGATTTTCTTCTTTAAAGACCGTTTCTACCTTCTGAATTCCCATGACAAGACTCCCTATACTTCCTAACTATCGATAACATAACTTTTCCCATCATCAATATAGGCTTAACAATGACTAGGACCCTCTTAATTCTGATAATGATTTTCCCAATAGATCCTTGAATTTGGACCTGCCCCTTCAGGTAGCTGATCTAAACACAGACCTTCTTTTTGCATATCCACAATCCACTTAAATTCTGCAAAGGCAAGTCGATGGGCTGCCCGCGAGAATGAGCTATCTTGGTAGTCCACTTCTTCTAGTATTCTGGCCTCTATCCTATAGCCCGCTTCTAGGTGTTGGTCGATTAGCATAGGCACTAACTTCTCAACGTTATTATTGAGATAAAGATGAATGTGGCCACTACTTGAGCCTAACAATCTAGCACGTAAGTTCGTGGCTTTCCCCACATAGATACAAAATTCTTCGTTCTCCTTTTTAGCAAACACGCCATAGACCGCCACTATATCTCTTTCAAGCATTTCCAAAGGCAAATCAATCCCTCGTTTATTGGCCATATCCACCTTTTGTTTGTGTGTCATTCCCATTCCCATTGATAATCAGTCCTACCTTTTCAATAAATTTATCAATACCTAGCTATTATGGTTTTTAACAAGCAGCCCCACACACTCCACGTGTGCTGAGAGCTTTCTTCTATACTAATAGACGAAAGGGTGTGAAAATGATTTTTAAATGATACTGTGGAACGGAACAGTAGCCCTAGTATTGACTACTGTCGTTTCTATTCATATTGGCTATTCTAGGACTGAGATGAAAAAATCTATAAATGCTCAGAATAAAATTGAACCCGCAAATCTCCCCAAAACAATGGTGAGTCATGTACTTGTATTATTCCGAAAAAATACACCTCTGGTGCAGTGAGACAAATTGGTGTATCTTATAGTGGCTTCGTAGATGAAAGCTATACTCTACTATCACTCTTTGATGATGTAGAACAAATTGAAAAAGATAATAGACTTCAGACAGCTATTGATGTTGTCAGAGAACAGTTTGGTTTTTTAGCCATACAAAAAGGAACCGTCCTAACTGAAGGTTCCAGAAATATTGAACGCAGTAAACTTATCGGTGGTCATTCCGCGGGTGGATTGGAGGGATTAAAATGAAACAAGAAAAAAATACAGTACAATTTTCAGAAATCCGTAGCAAAGGATGTAATGATATTGAAATGCTTGAAAGATTTTTACATGGAATCGTTGAAACAGCAACTTCAAAACTTCGTCAGAGAAAACTCAAAACAACTGAAATATCGATACGACTAGTACATGCTAAATCTGAAAACCGATTACCATTGGAATTTACATTTAGCATTAAGCCAACAAGCTCATCTGTGATAATCTATACTGAGGTAATCAATCGCTTTAAAGAATGTTACACAGGTGGGGGAATTCAAGGTTTTACGATTCAATTTGATAAAAATACCCTTGCCTCTGCATAGAAAGGATTTGATATGATTGACCGTTCATATTTACCATTTCAATCAGCAAGAGAGTACCAGGATACAA
>NZ_CAUQPN010000012.1:0-32447 GCF_963520105.1 uncultured Abiotrophia sp. | reverse complement strand
CAACGACTCCAAGTCAACCGAGTCAGCCAACGACTCCGAGCCAACCGAGTCAGCCAACGACTCCGAGCCAACCGAGTCAACCAACGACTCCGAGCCAACCGAGTCAAGTAAGTGACCTTGCTGCTGATAGACTTGGTCAGGCCAAGGATAGTGATTCAAATAAACCAAGTGAAATGGCGCCAAAAGACAATGGTCAAAGTCCAGTAGGACAGGCCTTGCCAGACACTGGTGAGAGCTCTAACCTGCTAGTGCTTGGGGCTGCCATTATGACAGCTATAGCAGGAATCGCATTACTGGTATTCAAGCGTCGTAAAATATAATTTGAAAAAGACAGCTCAGGCTGTCTTTTTTTCATTTCGTCGATAATGTTAATAATATGACAGTAAGGTAAATTTTGGGTGTTAAGTCAGATTTTAGGTAGGTTTTGAGCCAAGAGATTGCTATAATAGGACACAGAATACTGAAGCGATAAGTGAGGAGGTTACCCCCATGAAATCCAGAATTAACCGCTATGCTATCCGTAAATTAAGTGTGGGTCTTGTGTCCGTTGCGGTAGCATCCTTCCTTTGGCTGACGTCTCATGGTCACCATGTTAGCGCTCAAGAAGAGAAAGGATCTGTAACTAGCCAAGAGTCTTCAGACGGTTTACAGTCTGAAATGTCAGCAAGTCCTGCTATGTCCAGTCAAGTAGATAAGAGTGAACAATCAGACAATTTGCAGTCATCTGAGCAAAACACTTGGTCATCTATCAGTTTGCCTGAAGGCTATACTGAGGAGGAACTCTTAAAAAATGAGCCAAACTTGATAGAAGCTGGTCAACGCGGCTTAGAGCAAAATTCTGGCTATCTACCAAGTAAACTAGACTCCGAAACTTCCCTGGCTATTGATAATCTGAAGGATGATGAGAGGATGCACTTGGCAAAGTGGCTGACTGATTTAGTCAATCCTTTGCGTACTAAATGGGGCCATCAGCCTTACCAAGTTGATGCTTCTCTTCAAGAGGCCAGCCGAGTATTGGCCAATCGTTATCAATCACAGAATTGGCAAGCAAATGAGCAAGGGTTTCATGGTCAATGGGAATCCGAACTATTTGGCCCCTACGATAGTGCCTGGTATCAATATTGGATGCCAATGAAGACGGATTTTGCAGAAGCTAAGAATCTTGGTCAAGTAAAAGGCGCAATCTATCAGGGCATTATCGGAATGTTATTTGAAAGTCATGCAGATTCTTATCTGCCGGCGCGCTATTTGCTTAGTGTTGACAGTGCTAGGTCTAGTCGTCAGCCGCTCTTAGGCTTAGGTTTGACGCGTATTGTAAGCAGAAATCAAGAAAGTCAATATTTCTTGACACTTAATTTCTTAACAGCCAGCAAGGTGTCAGAGCCCAAGCAATCAACGGATCCTAGCAATCCTTTAGATCCTTCAAGACCTACTGAACCTATTCTACCTATTGATCCAGTGGAGCCACAGCCTCCATTAGATCCAATATCTCCTATGGATCCTATATTACCACAACCTGATCCTAAACCAGATGGAGAGGAGCCTAAGCCTCTTCTAGATCAAAATCAAACGTCACCTAATGAGGATGAAACGCCTAGTCCGCTTGAACAAAGACCTCGTAGAGAATTACCGAGCTTGGTGGAAAAAGCTAACGTGATGGCCCAAAGAACACAAGCGAGTGGTGAATCAATTGAAGAAAAAGAAGAAAACGCAAGTGTGAGTTCAAGTCAAGTTTCTCATTCAAGCGCAAGTTCTTATAATGCGTCTATTGATTCATCAGAATCGAATAGTAGTGTGAGTACGGAGCCTATACCATCATCGGCTTCTGAGGATGAAAGCTATTGGTTACTACTCGGGGGTGTCTCTGCTGTAGCAGCAGCTGCTGGCCTTATCTATCTCAAACAAGTTGAAATTAGACGACGCCAGGGATAAATGAAGTATTATCTGACTAGAGAGCAAGCACTTTCTAGTCTTTTTTAGAATGGCTTGTAGATGAGTAGCAACTTTGTTATAATAATGGCAAGTTCTATGAAATGAGGTATAGGATATGAAGCAAAAACTCGCAATTCTTTTGGCCCTGATAGGTTTAAGCATGAGTCAACCTTTGGCCCTTATTCAGGCTAGCGAAAGTAGTGATCTGGCTAGTAGCGCAGGTAACAATAGGCAAGATGAATCTTCTTCTAAGGAAAAAGGTTCACGACAAAATCCCATCCCTTTAGGAGAGGCCTTAGACTATGAGAAGAAGTCTCGTGACGGATCCAAGAGCCAGCTTTCCTTTACCATCCTTGAATCTTGGCGGGGCAAGAAGGCTGAGAGTCAGTTGCAGCAGCTAGCGCCATCCTACCATCCCAACCGTCAGCCTTTGGATGACGACCAAGAAATTCTCTTATTGCATCTAAAACTAGCCTACAAGTCGGGCGATGAAAATCACGAAGAGTTTACCAACGCCGGTATCATCAATCCTTTCTTCGATTTGTCTGGGAGCGGGATTCCAAATGAATATGTTGCCGACTTGCCAGACGAGTTGGCCTTTGATATGTTGTCTTTATATCCTGGTAATGAGCATGATGGCTATTTGGTCGCAATTGTTCCCAAAGATACTCCACTTATCTTTAGTTACTCCAAGGATGGCCTATCTGATCGAGTTTTCTTCCAAGTAGAGAAGGGGCAAGACACTACAGTTCCTACTAAGGAAGTCCAAGCAGAAAGTCCTGAACAAGCACAATGGGGAACAAAGGAAAAGCCAGTTCCTTTCACAGAAACCAAGCCAATTAACTACGTCGTGCCCTATGAGGCTAGTGATAGTGGTTACGGTATCCTCGCTATATCTCACAGGATAACAGTTTTAAATGCTTGGCGTGGAGATCAAGCTAAACAAAAAGCTATGGATTTACTTAGCCCGGATGATTACCAACACATGGCTGATGATATGAAGTCAGACCAAGAATTCTTAGTTTTACATATGGAGTCTAGCTTGGCGCCAACTCTTGAAGACAAGTTTTTTGAGTCCAGTCCAAGTAAAAGTCATTTATCCTTAGTGGATAGTCAAGGTCAAGACCATGTCTTTAAGGGATTCTACCAATTTAAGAAGGCTAGAGACCAATATGAATCGCGTTATATGCTGGGTGGAGGAAGTGTAAAAGGATATGTCATTTTACCTGCACCAAAAGAAGAAAAGCTGCTCTTAAAGGTTAAGAACGAGTTTGCCAATAAGGAAATCTATTTCGAGATAGAGTCTAAAAAGCCATAGGACGTTGACAGACAATCTGGTCCTTAAGTAATAAGGGGAGGAAATACTATGTCATCAAATCGCCAACCTGACTACAGTAGATACTTAATTATCATCTTGATGCTAGTCGCTGGGGTCGCATTCTTGGGACTTGGCTTTCTCCTTTATCAAGTCATGACACAAAGCCCTAAGAAACCTGAAGTTTCGAGTTCAGTCCTTGTGTCCAGTCAGGAATCGGAGACCTCTACTAGCCTACTTGATGTATTCTCGGATAGTCAGTCTGTCGCATCCGAGCAAAGCGAGTCTCTCTCCGATAAGAATCAAGCTGTCCAGTCGGCATTTTCTGAATTATATGGAACGAAGTCAACTAATCTTGCCTATTATTTCCAAGAAGTGACGCCAAGTAGTCAAGGGGCTGCCTTGGTGAGTCAGGCGGGACCAATCAAGTCGGCTAGCGTTATCAAACTTTTCATCATGCAAGTCTTGTTAGAAGAAATTAAGGCTGGACGCTTAAGCTGGCAAGAGATGATTACCATGACGGCTGAAGACCAGGTAGGCGGGACAGGTAATCTCCAAGCAGCTGAACCTGGCACTTCCTATAGCCTAGAAGAACTGGCCTTAGAAATGCTAATTCATTCGGATAATACGGCAACCAATCTGATTATTGAACGTCTAGGGGGCCTATCTGCTGTTCAAGCCAAGATTGAGTCTCTTGGCTATCAAAATACTCGTTTACAGCGCTTAATGATGGACCAGGTCGCGATTGCTGAAGGCAGGGAAAACTTCACCAGTGCGCGTGAAGTCGGCCAGCTCTTAGCCAAACTATATCAACATAAGCTAGTAGGGCAAGAGCAAGATCAAATTTTCTTAGATTACTTAGCCCAACAAACAGATCGTCAAGGGCTAGTTGCGTTACTTCCACAAGGCGTCATCAGCTATAATAAGACAGGAACCAACTCAGCTCAGGGCTTGCAACATGATGCGGCCATTGTACAGGTATCTAATCAATCAGCTTATGTATTAGTGGTGTTGCAGGAAGGTCCAGGAGATGGCGACTTGTTAAAGCCGCTCCAAGAGATTGGTCAGCAAGTCTACGAGCTTATGAAAGACTAAAAGACTGGCTTTAGCTAGCTAGTCTTGAACTTAGGTGCTAGCCAGTTCTAGAATTTCAAGTTTTTTCAAAAAAGGCTTGAGATTTATAAAGTGTTCGTGCTATAATACTTGAGTACTGTTGAGGTATCAGCAAGAAATGATTTGAGGAGGTTGTGACAATGCGTGTTAACATTAACTTAGAATGTACAGAATGCGGCGATCGTAATTACTTAACTACCAAAAACAAACGTAATAACCCAGATCGTTTAGAAGTAAAAAAATACTGCCCAAGATTGCGTAAAGTAACTTTACACCGTGAAGTGAAGAAGTAAGACGTGGCATAAGATACAAGCACAGCTCGTAGTTCTGACTACGAGCTGTTTTCTTGCTATTTGTCCAGAAACTATATTACGTTTAGATGACAAGCACAATCATAAGTTGAAAACAGAGGAAAGCGCTTGATATAATAGATTAGAATTAGTGAAAGGAGGGGGAATAAAGTGCAAAAGATCAATAAATTAGGCCAAGCTATGCGGTCACCACGTTATTTCCCCTTGCTAGTCCTTCTTGTGATCCTGACTTTGTCCAGTCTGGTGGTTTTCTGGGTACAAACATCGAGTCAGGTGACCATTCAGAATGCTAGTGTGACCCTGCGACAAGCACCAGATACCAATTCCAAGGCTATTAGTGCTATTAGCAAAGACCAAGTGGTACATGTCATTAAGAAAGAGGATAACTGGCTTAATGTTCGCTATCGCCAGCGAGAAGGGTGGCTGCCCCAATGGCTATTAGACCAACCTAGTCTATCTTCTGACCAGGGCTTGACGGCTCAAGTTAAGAAGACCACACCTTTCTACCAAAAGGCATCCACTTCGAGTGCCAAGATTCGGGATTTGACAGAAGGTTACCAGTATGATGTGGTCAGTGAGTCTAAGGGCTGGACTGAACTGATTGTCTATAACCAACCGGGCTATGTGGCCACGGCTGACTTAAACCTTTCTACCAAGGAGCAAATTCAAGCTCAACAAGAGACGATTCGGCCTGAGGATATTGACATTACCAATGCCCAATATATTCAAGTTCGATCAGAAGGTCAGGCCTTCCACAGTGAGCCAAAACTTGAGAGCACGCCTTACTACAACCCAAGCTTTAATCAACGTTTCAAATATCTGGGAACGGTTAATGGCGACGACGGGACAGAATTCTATCATGTAGAGGACCAAAATGGTCAACGTGGCTATGTAGAGTCTCGTATTGTAGCCTTTGAAGATGCCTCTAAAGACCATGTGGATGGGCCGATTGCTCGTTCGCTTAATGGGGCGGTCATCTTAATTGATGCCGGTCACGGCGGTAGTGATCCAGGTGCTATTAGTCAAGATCCATATGCTCAAGAGAAGGCCGTCACCTTGGCTGCTTCGAATGTCTTAAAAGCCAAACTGGAAGCTCAAGGTGCGGTTGTCATGATGACTCGTACAAGCGATACAGATGTTAGCCTTGAAGAGCGAGCTCAGCTAGCTAATCAGGAAAAAGTAGATGCCTTTATTAGTATTCACTTTGATGAGGCAAGTAGCGACATTGCTTCGGGGATTACGACTTACTACTATCATACCCAAGATGAATCCTTAGCCAATTTAGTCAATACGGAGTTAGCTAAAATCCAACTCAATAATCAAGCCGTCGGCAATAATGGGGTTCACTTCGGTAACTACTATGTCTTGAGAGAAAATCATCAGCCAAGTCTGCTCTTAGAATTAGGTTACATGAGTAATAAAGACGACTTGAAACTGATTCAAAATTCTGGCTACTATGATGCAGTAGCGGAGGCCATTGTTAAGGGTCTGGAGCAGTATTTAGAATCTTCGTCTATAGCACAATAGGCTTGACATAGAAAATAAAACGCGGTAAAATACGGAGAAATAAGCAAAGAAATCGATGACGTAGACAAGTAGAGGTTTTGCTTCAGAGAGTGTTCCCTAGGCTGCAAGGACACAATTTAAACCTTCAAGACACTACCGAGATGAATGAGTGAAAACTTGTTCCGCTGACCCCGTTACGGTCCAAAGGCATGTTGAAATCATGCGAAGAATAGGTGGTACCACGTTTTGACACGTCCTATAATCCTCAGGGGTTATAGGACGTGTTTGCTTTTATAGGGAACCATCACCAATATTTACTAGGAGGATCTTATCATGGCACAAGTGAAAAGAATGAAGGGCACAGTCGATATCTTGCCAGCAGAAAGTCGAATCTGGCAGTATATAGAAGATTCTGCCCGCGCAGTTTTTGAAACCTATAATTTTCAAGAAATCCGGACTCCTTTATTTGAAGCCTATGAGCTATTTGCTCGCTCATCAGGGGATACTTCGGAGATTGTATCCAAGGAAATGTATGACTTTAAGGATAAGGGCGACCGCCATTGCGCCTTACGTCCGGAGGGGACTGCGGGGGTCGTTCGGGCCTTTGTCGAGAACAAACTTTTTGGCCCCGAGCATGCAAAACCATACAAAGTCTACTACATGGGGTCTATGTTCCGATATGAACGCCCTCAAGCAGGCCGGCAACGTCAGTTTAATCAAATTGGGGTAGAAGTCTTCGGTTCGACCAATCCGGCGACAGATGCGGAAACTATCGCTCTGGCATGGGACTTCTTCCAGGAATTGGGCATCGAAGGTTTGACTCTCTATATCAATTCCTTGGGTTCTAGCAAGGACCGGGCGCGCTACCGTCAAGCCTTGGTTGATTATTTCGCACCATTGGCTGACCAATTAAGTGCAGACTCACAACGTCGCCTGACTGACAATCCTATGCGGATTTTAGATTCTAAGGCACCAGAAGATAAGGCTCTAGTTGCCAATGCGCCAAAGATTCCAGACTACCTCAGCCCAGAAAGCAAGGAACACTTCGAGACCGTAAAGGCCATGTTGGAAGCCCTAGAGATTCCATATCTTGTCGATCCATCAGTGGTTCGTGGTTTGGATTACTATCAAGACACGATTTTTGAAATTATGGTGGATGATCAAGCCATTGGCGCTAAATCTACCATCTGCGGTGGTGGCCGTTATGATGGTCTGGTAGAGGCTCTTGGTGGACCTGCTACACCTGGTTTTGGCTTCGGGATTGGGGTAGAACGTCTCTTGCTACTCCTTAAGCAACAGGAAGTGGAAGTGCCTGAAGCTGAACCTTTCGACATTTACGTTATGGGCCTAGGCCAGGCAAGCAATATCATGGCCTTGCGTCTAGTTCAAGCAGCCCGTAAAGAAGGCTTGTTGGCAGAGCGGGATTACTTAGATCGTGGCCTCAAAGCACAATTTAAGCAAGCTGACAAGCTCAAAGCCCAAGTGATTTTGACAATCGGGGAAGACGAGTTAGCAGCCGGGACCGTACAAGCCAAGCATCCTGCTAGTGGCAAGCAAGTCACACTGCCACTTGATCAAGTATTAGAAGACTTTATGGGGACTTATCGCCAGTTAACGGTGGATACCTCAGTCATTGATAAGTATTTTAAGGGGGAATTTTAATGTCTACAAAACGTTTGTACTGTGGGCAAGTCGGTCAAGAACAAGTTGGCCAAACAATCACACTTAAAGGTTGGGTACAAAAACGACGCGACCTAGGGGGCTTAATTTTTATTGACTTAAGAGACCGTGAAGGTTTCTGTCAGGTTGTGCTCAATGGCGACCACTTAGGGGAGGCCATGGCCGACGCTGAGCGTATTCGTAGCGAGTATGTCCTAGAAGTGACGGGGACGCTGCAATACCGTGATGAGAAACAGCGTAACGCCAAAATTCCGACTGGTGATTTTGAATTGATGGCTGAGAAGTTGACCATTTTAGCTACTTCTAAGACACCACCTATCTACTTAGACAATGAGGCTGAGATTCAAGATGATCTCCGTATGCGTCATCGCTTCTTAGACCTTCGTCGTCCACGTATGCAAGCTAACTTACGCCTCCGTCACCAAGTTACTAGCGCCATCCGCCGTTATTTGGATGATTTAGGCTTTATCGATGTTGAGACACCTTATTTGACTAAGTCCACACCCGAAGGGGCGCGCGACTACTTGGTTGCAACCCGTGAAGCAGGTAAGTTCTTCGCTTTACCTCAATCTCCGCAATTATTCAAGCAGTTGTTGATGGGGGCAGGCTTTGACCGTTACTATCAAATCGTGCGTTGCTTCCGTGATGAGGACTTGCGGGGTGACCGCCAACCAGAATTTACTCAGATTGACTTAGAAACTAGCTTCTTAAACCAAGCTGACATCCAAGAAATCGTGGAACAAATGCTTAAAGAAGTGGTTAAGGCTACCAGAGGTCTGGATATGACTGATGCCTTCCCAAGCATGACTTATGCCCATGCCATGGCTCATTATGGGGTGGATAAACCAGATATTCGTTTTGATATGACCTTGAAGGATTTAAGTGACTTTGCTGTCAACTGTCAATTTTCTGTGTTTGCTAACACGGTCAAAGAGGGAGGCCAAGTTAAGGCAATTAACCTTAAGGGGCAAGCAGATGCTTACACTCGTAAGACCGCGGATGCTTTAGTAGAAGTAGTCAAGCCATATGGCGCCAAAGGCCTTGCTTGGTTGAAAGTAACCGAAGAAGGCTTGAACGGCCCAATTGCCAAGTTCTTTGCTGAACCAGCTGACACGCAAGCTATTCTAGACCTGACCCAAGGGGAACCTGGTGACATTCTCTTCTTCGTAGCGGATAAACCTCATGTGGTTGCTGCTGCTTTGGGTGAGTTACGGGTTAACCTAGCCAAAGCTCATCAACTCTTCGACGAGGATGCCTTAGCCTTTGTCTGGATTACCGACTGGCCGCTCTTCGAATATGACGAAGAAGCAGGGCGCTACTTCGCAGCCCACCACCCATTTACTTCGCCACAAAACCTTGATTTAGAAGCCCTTAAGGCCAATCCAGATCAAGCCCTGGCGCAGGCCTATGACATCGTGCTTAACGGCTATGAGATTGGTGGGGGCTCCATCCGGATTCACACCCGTGCCATGCAAGAGCAAATGTTCGACTTGCTTGGTTTCACACCAGAAGAAGCACAAAGTCAATTTGGCTTCCTCTTGGACGCCTTAGACTACGGCTTCCCGCCACACGGTGGTTTGGCGCTCGGTCTAGACCGTTTGGTTATGCTTTTAGCCAAAGAGCCAAACATCCGGGAAGTCATTGCCTTTCCTAAGAATGGTCGTGGGGTGGATACCTTTATCCAAGCTCCAAGTGATGTTGCGAGTGCTCAATTACAAGAATTACATCTCCAAGTAGATGCAGAATAAGCATAAAAAATGCCCTGACAGAATGTTCTGTCAGGGCATTTTGCCTTAGTTTTCATGCTTGTGTAGGTCTAGCATTTTGAGGATAATGGCAGCAGATTCTTCAATGCTACGTTGGGAGACGTCTAGGGTTTGGCAACCAATGCGTTTATAAACTTCTTGGGCAAAGTCAAATTCTTCCTGAATGCGATCGAAGGAGGCGTACTTAGTTGGACTAGTAATGCCATATTCCCGCATACGGGCATCCCGGTGTTGGTTAATAACTTCTACACGGTTAGTCAGTCCGACAATCTTGTTAGGGTCTAACTTGAAGAGAATTTCTGGTAATTCATTTTCTGGAATTAGTGGCAGGTTAGCTGCCTTGTAACCTAACATGGCCAGGTACATGGAGAGAGGCGTCTTACCTGTACGGGAGACACCCAGTAGGATGATATCGGCTTCTTCGAACCCTTTAGGGTCCTTACCGTCATCAAAAGACATACAGTATTCCATAGCCCGAATCTTGTCGAAGTAGCGGTCAGATAGCTCGTGTTGGGCCCCAATAATCTTGGTTGGTTTCATGTTAATCCGATAGCCAATTTCGTCTACAATCGGTTGAATGAGATTGTAGTAGGTCAGCTGGTGCTTGTTGAAAAAGCGTTCAGCATAGGCTGCCATCTCGTTATTAATCATGGTCATAAAGATTAAACCATCATGAGCAGCTGCATCTTCTAGGGCAATATCCAAATCGTTTATATTTGAAATAAAGTTGTATTTGTGACATACTTTATGTGCTGACGGATATTGAACAAGGGATGACTGCGCAACCTTTTGAGCAGTTTCTCCAATCGCATCCGAAATAATAAAGTAGTGTAAAGTTGGACGTGTGTCTTCCATGGTGAGTCGCCTCCAATTCTTAATCACTTACATCATAGCATATTTGAAGGGGGCTTGTATATGGTTGATCATCACCATCATGATTGCCATGGGCATCATCACTGTCAGTCGCATGACCATCAAGAGACTGAAGACATGTCAGTTGATGAAATTGTACAACGTGGCATGGCACAGTTAAAAGCAGCTGGCTATAAAATGACCAAGAAGCGTCAGGAGATTCTGCATTTATTTGCGGAAAATCAACGCTATCTAAGCGCCAAGTATATTCATCAACAATTAGCCAAAGAATATCCAACCATGAGCTATAATACGACTTATCGCAATATTTATGATTTTGTAGACGAAGGACTCTTAGAGGCAACAGAGTACAATGGTGAGCAAATGTTCCGGATTAATTGTTGGAATTGTGATCATGGGCACCACCATCATCATTTTATCTGCACAGTGTGTGGCCGGACCATCCCATTGGATGCATGTCCTATGGACCAGGTTAAGACAGACCTATCGCAAGTGGAAATCGAATGGCATCGTTTTGATGTCTTTGGTAAGTGTGCGCAATGCAAAGGTAAATCATGAAAATTATGGTAATAAAACCTTAAAAAATGAAAAAAGCCTATTGAAAAATAGGTAAGAAGTAGGCTATAATAGACAAGGAATCTTATTTAGATGCTTTATCTAGGAAAGGTTACTAAAAGCTCGGAGGGAGGGAAACCCATGTCTAAAACAGTCGTTCGTGAAAACGAATCTCTAGATGACGCTCTTCGTCGCTTTAAGCGTAACGTTTCTAAAACAGGTACTTTAAGAGAGGCACGTAAACGTGAGTTTTACGAAAAACCATCTGTACGTCGTAAGAAGAAATCAGAAGCAGCTCGTAAACGTAAGTTTTAATAACATTACGCTAGCTTATAAATAGCGATACATAGCGATTTAAAACACCCGGTGGCCAAGGTCATTGGGTGTTTTACTTTACTTGCAAATTTAGCCTGAAAAGGGGATAATAAGAACATCATTAGGACAAGGTGGGATGACCATGAATCAACGTGTAGCTGATTTTTGCCAACGGTATTTTACAGACCGTCGTGGTAGTAACTGTAAGAAATGGGACTTAAGTCAAGAGCTTTTTGGAGCCCCTGATTTACTTGGTATGTGGATTGCCGATATGGAATTTAAGGTGCCTGAGGCAGTCCAAAAGGTTTTACATGAGCGGGTAGACCATGGTGTCTTTGGTTATTCCTATCCTTGCCCTGAATACTATCAAGCCTATATCAAGTGGCAGCAAGAAAGAGCTGGCGTTGAGATTGAGCCTGACTGGGTTCGTTTTTCACCCGGAGTTGTCAGCAGCTTTTATTGGCTAGTTCAAATCTTGACCCAGTCGGGTCAAGGGGTCATGATTATGACGCCTGTTTATCCACCCTTCCACGGCGCCGTTAAAGACACGGGCCGTAAATTAGTGGATTATCAGTTGCAATTGCGCAATAACCGCTATGAAATTGACTTCGATGCCTTGGAGAAGCAAATTGTAGCGGAAGAGGTCAAGTTACTCATTCACTGTTCACCACACAATCCAACAGGTCGTCTCTGGAGTCTAGAAGAGTTGGAGCAGCTCCTAGCCATTTGCCGTCGCCATCAAGTCTATCTGATTTCTGATGAAATCCATCAAGACTTTGTAGCGGCAGGCAATCACTTTGTTTCTGCCTTGGATGACCGCTTAAGCGTCTATCGTGACCTAGTCATTGTTTTAAATTCACCATCTAAGACCTTTAACTTAGCAGGTTTGCTTAATTCGCATGTGGTCATTCCAGATGAAAAATTAGGACAAGCATACGACCGAGGCGTGGCACCTTATCATCAAGCCAGCCACTCCCTGATGGGATTATTAGCTACACAAGCTGCCTATGAATCAGGTAGCCAGTGGTTAGAAGGTCTTAATGCAACAGTAGACTACAATGATGACTACTTACGTCGAACCCTATTAGCTGTCTTCCCGGATTTGGTCATACCTGACCGTCAAGCTACCTATGTCACCTTTATAGATTTTGGGGCCTATTTGCCAGCAAGTCAGATTAAGGATTTCATGATTCATGAAGCGGGGCTGGCAGTTAACTTTGGGTTGACCTTTGGCCGTCAAACTGCCACTTTCGTTCGTCTCAATTGTGCTACCCATCCAGATTTTGTGGCTGAGGCTGCAGATCGCATCATTTCAGCTTTGAATAAGCGATTAAATCAAGAGTAAAGGAGTTTACTTATGTCTATCCAACGTATTATTTCAGATAAGTTACCCAAAGCAGTAGGACCTTATTCACATGCTAGCTATGTCAAGGGCTGGCTCTATGCCTCAGGTCAACTGCCAATCGATCCTGTGTCTGGTAATATGCCAGCTACTATCGGGGATCAAACCCATCAAGTATTTGCCAACCTTAAAGCCTTATTAGCTGAAAAGGGTATGACTTTTGACCATGTGGTTAAGACGACTGTTTTCCTCAATGACATTGCCGACTTTGCAACAGTCAATGGGGTCTATGGCCAATACTTTAGCCAAGACCACTATCCAGCTCGATCAGCCTTTCAAGTGGGGAAACTTCCGCTCAATGCTGGTATTGAAATCGAATTGGTAGCCTATAAGGAGGAAGTCTAATGACTTTAACAGAACGGATTAATCAAGATATTAAAACTGCCATGAAGGCCAAGGACAAAGATAGCCTTAAGGTCTTGCGCATGCTGAAAGCTGCTCTCCAGAAAGAGGCGCTAGAACAGCCTGAGCCCTTAAGCCAAGACCAAGAAATTACCATTATTTCCCGGGAACTCAAGCAACGTCGTGATTCCCTGGCTGAATTTAAGAAAGCGGATCGCGAGGATTTAGTGTCTGCTACCCAGGACGAAATTGTTATTGTCAAAAAATACTTGCCAGAACAGCTAAGCCCTGAGGCTTTAGAGGCCAAGATTCGTGAGATTATGGCGCAAGTTGGAGCTACTAGCAAGGCAGACTTCGGCAAGGTCATGGGATTAGCTGCTAGCAGCCTTAAGGGCCAAGCAGAAGGTAAAGCCATTAATGAGACTGTTAAACGTCTCTTAGGCTAAGTTTTAGTTAACAGGAGCTGTGCTCCTGTTTTTTTGTTTTAAGGCGCAAAAATGTCACAAATCATGACTTTTAGTCCAAGACAAGGTATAATAGAATCAGCCTAGTGTGTCCACTAGTATCTAGCCTGACGTCGTCTGAGACGTGAAGAAGAGAGGGATTGCTTATGACGGAACAACACCCATATAGTCAGACGTTAATTATTTCCAATCCGGATTGGCTTTTAGCCATTTTGGGCAATCAAGATCACCATATACAATTACTTGAAGAACACTTTGAAGTGCTTATCACGACGCGTGGTGAGCAACTAACTATTACTGGTCGTCAAGCAGCTGTTGAGTTGACACTAGAGGTTGTTAACCAATTAGTGCAATTGCTAGAACGCCATATTACACCGCACACCATGGATATTGTGACGGCGATTAAGATGGCCCAGAATAATACCTTGGATTACTTCCTCAATCTCTATGAGGAAGTCATTGGTCGAGCAGCAGATGGTCGGGCCATCCGGGTCAAGAACTTTGGTCAGTTACAATATACACGCGCTATTGCCAAACAGGACGTGGTTTTCGGCATTGGGCCTGCGGGGACAGGGAAGACCTTCTTGGCCGTGGTGCTAGCGGTTCAAGCCTTGAAGGAAGGGCGAGTGAAGAAGATTATCTTAACGCGGCCAGCAGTAGAAGCAGGGGAGAGCCTGGGCTTCTTGCCAGGTGACCTTAAGGAAAAGGTGGACCCATATTTGCGTCCAGTCTATGATGCGCTCTATACGATCTATGGGGCAGAACAAACCAACCGCCTGATGGAACGTGGCGTCATTGAGATTGCTCCTCTGGCTTATATGAGGGGCCGTACCTTGGATGATGCCTTTGTTATCTTAGATGAGGCTCAAAATACCACCATTGCCCAAATGAAAATGTTCCTCACCCGTTTAGGCTTCGGCTCTAAGATGATTATTAATGGGGATAGAACGCAAATCGACTTGCCAAAAGGGGTAAAATCAGGTTTGGTTGATGCTCAAAGTAAGCTTAAGGGAATTGACCGCATCCAATTTGTGACCTTTGATGCCTTCGATGTGGTGCGTCACCCTGTAGTGGCAGATATTATCAAAGCTTACAGTCGCAAGTTGCCCGATGAGAACATGGGCGAAGTGTAGGTGATAGGAATGAATCGACGTTTAGAGCGTCTGCAAGCTAAAATGGGCTTGAGTTATCAAATCCTAGTGGGCCTAGTTCTGGCACTTTGGCTCTTGCTTTTGGGCTATTCCAGTGTTCAACCTAGAACCTATAATTTTGCCCTTAACCGAGTAGCTGATATTACCGTTCGGGCTCCTAAAACAGTAGAAGATACTGAACGTACAGAAGAATTACGCCAACATGCACGCAGTCGTGTTTCCGATGTTCGACTTTACTCACCCGAAGTTAAAAACCAACAGGTTGATTTGTTGAATCAGTATTTTTCATTTGTCAAAGGAGTAAGGCAGAAGGATTATCGTGCCAGCGACCTTGAGTCGGCTGCCCGCGCTCAAGGCTGGTCTGATAATGACCTTGAGACCCTTAAGGCATCCTTTACTAGCAACAGTCAACGTCTCTATTGGACTCAATTAACGGAGGCAGAGCGACTCTTGCTCTATAATCAAAGTTTAAAACAAGGGTCAGTTGCCCTCATGAGTTTGAATGAATCCTTACCAGATAACGCCCGTAATCTCTGGCTATCACTCGATGACAAGCAGTTTGAAACTATGTCGACTTATATGGTTGATTTGCTGAGTCAAACCTTAAGTCAGGAAATTGAGCCTGCTAATACTGCGGCTAACCTAAGCAAGCTACGGGCTAGCCTTCGGGAAGCAGGGCAATATAGTCAGTATCAGTCGGCCCTGGTAGACTTCATTCAACCATTTATTGTACCAACCCTGGTTTATAACCAAGAAGAAACTAACCGCTTGAAAGAAGAAGCGGCGGCTGCCGTTCAACCAGCTTATATTCTTCAAGGTCAAATTATTGTCCAAGAAGGGCATGTCATTGATTCGACTGTCTTGCGTCAACTCAAGCTTTTTGGTTACTTGGATGCCAGTGTAGGGCGCTATAATGCTTATATCTTCTACGCCTTGATTATTGCGCATTTCCTCTTGCTCTTAGGATTGAATACCGAAGGCTTCCGTTTCAAGCAAGCACCAAGTGCCAAGCGTCAAATGGCTATGACCATCTATGCGCTAGCCTTTGGGGGGCTATTCGCTGTCTTGAAGGCTCTCGAAGTACTTCAAGTAGGGGGCTTTGCCTGGGCAACGCTCTTGTTACCAATTAGTTTGTGGCCACTGCTTGTAGTACCCAAAACCAGTATGCGAGATGGCTTAATTGGCTTGGTATCTTTCAATGTGATGGCACTTTTCGTCTTGAGTGATGTCTTTAATATTTTGGAAAGTCTCATGCCTCTGGTCTTTTATTGTTTTACTGGTTTAATCGGTATGATTTTGGTAAATGCCAAGGTTTGGTTAGGGCGTAAACGACGTTTTGTTCCTGCTTATATTGGTCTACAGTTATTGACCATTCTGCCTCTATTACTGGGCTTTAACATGGATTTAACAACCTTCCAAGGTCGACGTATGGCAGGGCTAATGCTGGCTAATATCCTGATGACGGTCATTTTTTACTTGTCCTTGTCTCCTTACTGGGAGCGCATCTTTAACCCAAGCGCAGAATTAAGCCTACAGCAACTAGCCAACCTTAATCATCCTTTGCTTAAGGACTTGATTGAGAAGGCACCAGGTACCTACCACCACAGCATGATGGTAGCTAATCTTAGTGCCAATGCGGTTGAAGCCATTGGCGGAGATTCCCTGCTAACGCGGGTCGCTAGCTATTACCATGATGTGGGGAAGACACTGCATCCACTCTTTTTCGTTGAGAATTTGCCTGCAGGCGTTGAAAATCCACATAAAATGATTAAGCCGATTGAAAGTGCCCAGATTATCACAGGTCACGTAACCGCTGGGGTAAAAATTATGGAGGCTCATAATTTGCCTACTTCCATTCAGGATATTTGTTGGCAACACCATGGGACTACACTGGTAAAATACTTCTACTATCAAGCCCAACAGGAAGGGCATCCTGTCAATCAGGCAGATTTTCGATATCCTGGTCCTAAGCCACGGACTAAGGAAGCTGCTGTCATCATGATTGCTGATTCGGTTGAGGCTGCTAGCCGTACCCTTAAGGAGTATAGTCAAGCAAGCATAGAAGGACTTGTAGGTGGTATTATCCAAGGTAAAGTGGCGGATGACCAGTTTTCTGACTGTGACTTAACCGTTAATGAATTAAAAATCGTACAAGCCTCTCTAATTCGTGGAGTCGCAAGTATGTATCACACCCGTATAGAATATCCTAAGTAGGCCATTTAGGGTTAGAAAGGACATTTATGTTAGTTGATATTATTGATGACCAAGCCTACCTGGCATCTGGTCAAGAAAAATTGCTTCATGAAGTCATTGAAGCAGCTGCAAAGTATCTGAACTTGCCTGAGGGAATTGAATTAGATCTTTCCATTGTGTCTAATGAAGAAATCCAAGTGCTTAACCGAGACTACCGTGGTTTGGACAAACCGACGGATGTTTTGAGCTTCGCCTTGACCGAAGTAACCAGTGAGTTTGATGTGGACTTTGCTCATTTAGACCTTACTGAGGAAGCGGAAGAGACAGAAGATTTAGAGGAGACAGAGTTTGAGGATGAAGAAGCTATACCTCAACACTTAGGGGACATCATCATTTCCTACCCTCGTGCTCAGGAACAGGCTCAGGACTATGGTCACAGTCTAGACCGTGAACTGGCTTTTCTAGCAGTTCATGGCTTCCTTCATCTCAATGGTTATGACCACCAGACAGAAGAAGAAGCGCAGGAAATGTTTAAAATCCAAGAAGAGGTGTTGACGACTTATGGTCTCACGCGATAAACACCCCTACAAGCATCATGCCAATCCAAGTATCTTGGCTTCCTTCCGCGCTTCATTGTCGGGTTTGGGCTATGCCTTAGCTAATGAGCGTAATCTCAAGGTTCACGCGGGGGTGACCGTCTTGGTTTTAATCATAGTGGGCTTGCTTGGAGTCAATGCCGTTGAGGCTAGTCTCTTGCTGCTTGTGACAGGATTGGTTTGGTGCATGGAACTGGTCAATAGCGCCGTGGAGGCCACAGTTGACTTGGTAGTTGGAGAACAATTACATCCCTTGGCCAAGGTTGCCAAGGATGTAGCAGCAGCTGCAGTTGTTGTGGCGGCTTTGGTGGCAGTAGGAGTGGGATTCCTGGTCCTAGGCCCTAAAGTCTGGCATGTGCTAGCCATTCTGTTAGGTCTTGCTTAAGTCTTAGAGAAAGAGAGCGTGAAACGTGAGTAAAGAAGCATTTAAATCTGGTTTCGTAGCCATTATTGGACGCCCTAATGTTGGTAAATCAACCTTACTTAATCGCTTTGTAGGGCAGAAGATCGCCATTATGTCGGATAAGGCACAGACCACTCGGAATCGAATCCAGGGAGTCTTAACCAATGACCAAGCCCAAATTGTTTTCATTGATACACCGGGTATTCATAAGCCTAAACATGCCTTGGGTGACTTCATGGTTAATACGGCTTATAGCGCCCTCAAAGGGGTAGATGCCGTATTATTTGTGGTCAATGCTGCAGAAAAGATGGGGCCCGGCGATCGATTGATTATGGAGCGTATCCAGAATGTCAAGGTACCTGTCTTTTTAGTCATTAACAAGATTGACTTAGTTAAACCAGATGATCTTTTGCCTATTATTGAAGGCTACCAAGAAGTCAGAAGCTTTGACCAAGTCTTTCCGATTTCGGCTACGCAAGGTAACAATGTGCCGGAATTGGTGGCTAAGTTGCAAGAAGCTCTACCGGAAGGACCAAAGTACTATCCAGACAGTCAGATTATGGACCATCCCGAATATTTTGTAGTGGCCGAATTTATCCGTGAAAAAATCTTACTCCTGACTCAGGAAGAGATTCCCCATTCCGTAGCAGTTCAAGTGCAAAGTATGCAACGCAATGAGAATGGCAAGATTGAAGTTCAAGCTTCCATTATTGTGGAACGCAAGAGCCAAAAGGGGATTATCATTGGGGCTGGAGGTCAAATGATTAAGAAAATCGGCCAATTGGCTCGGCGTGATATTGAGCAATTGCTGGATGACAAGGTTTATTTAGATTTGTGGGTCAAGGTTCAGAAGAATTGGCGCGATCGTCAAACCAATCTGAGTGACTTTGGCTATCGTCCAGATAACTACTAAGAGATGGTGATAGAAGGGAGCAGGGGGCATGAATGAACGATTTGAGGGCATTGTCCTCTTCAAGCGTCCTCACCGCGAACATGATGGCTTGGTCAAGATTTTTACCCAAGAATTTGGGACTAAGATGTTCTTTGTGCGCGGTCTTTATCGGGGCCATCATCGGCTGACAAGCGCCTGCCTTCCTATGACTCATCATGCCTATATTGGTGACATTCAAGACGACGGACTCTCTTTTTTAAAGGAAAGCCAGTCAATCCAACTTTTCCAAAGATTGCAGGCTGATATTTTGCTTCAGGCCTATGGCATCTATGTCTTACAGCTCCTAGATGCATCTCTAGAGGACAATCAAGCCAACCCTAAGCTCTATCAGCTTCTATTACAGGTGCTTGAAGCCTTAAATCAAGGCTTAGCTCCTCAAGTCATTGTGGCTTATCTAGAAATTCATCTCTTGCCAGTCTTTGGCATTCATATTCAATGGGCTTCTTGTGCAGCTTGCCAGGTCAGTGATCGCCCCTTAAGATTTAGTCTCAAGCGTCAATCCGTCTTGTGTGACCGTCATGCCTCTTTGGATATTCATTGCCTACCAGTTTCTAGTCGAGCAGTGCACCTAGCCCGACGTCTGTCCCAAGTGGATTTAAAACAAATCCAAAACATTAACTTAAGTGATCAGACTCTTAAGGACCTGCGACTGCTCATGGATGCTATCTATCAAGAATATGTCGGTATTCGTCTCAAGAGTAAGTCCTATTTGGATCAGATTACGCAATTAGACTGGTCAAGTACTTAGTTTAAGCTTTTTCGTCGCTTAATTGGTGATGAATAGCTAACAACTTACTGACATGCTAGACTATTGGCTAAGCCCTAAAAGATTAAGAATTTGGAAATCAGGTGAATAATTCGCCTTTTCGTGGTAAAATAGGTGGAGACAAATTTCAATTAGCAAAATAGCTATGGGAGGTTCCATGAAAAACATCAAAACCAATGCCCTCGCGAATTTCTTAGTGCGATTTGCGAACGTGGTGGTGCCTGTCCTCACAGGAACCTATATTAACCGGGTCTTTCAAAACTCGGTAGAATATAACTACTTTAATGCTGGCGACACGCTGATGAACATTTTCTTACCATTTGCCTCTTTAGGGGTTTATTATTTTGGTGTCCGGCAAATAAGTAAGGTTAAGCATGACCGAGATCAGGTCAATTACTTCTTCTCGAGCCTGTTCTACATTACGGTTATTTCATCCATCCTAACGACGCTATTCTATGTGGGCTATGTCTATGCGACTGTTCACCAGAAGAGTCAGTTGGCAATTTACTTAGTTTTGGGAAGTCAGATTCTATCTAGCTTCCTCTATATTGAGTGGATGGTGGAGGCCTTCGAGAATTATCGCTTTATCTTAATTAAGACCATCATCTTGCGCATTATTATGATTGTGGCGCTCTTTGGCTTTGTTAAAACGGCCGAGGATATTATCATTTATGCAATGGTCATGTCTGGCGCTCAAATTCTCAACTATCTCTTCGGTTTTGTCTGGATTAAGCGTCAAGTCAAGCTAGTCAAGGTCAAGGTTAAAGATATGCTGTCCATGATTCTGCCTTTGATTAGTTTGCTACTTATGTCCAGTGCAGTGACCCTTTATACGGCTTTGGATAAGCTCTTCCTATCCTATACAGATTCAGAGGATGCCGTCAGCCTTTATAGCCAAGGCCAAAAAATTTCAACTATGATTGCGACTCTAATTAGTAGTCCGATTTCGGTGAGTATTCCACGTTTGGGATACTATCTTGGCCAGAATAACCGCGAAGCCTATGACAACCTAGTCTACAAAGGGGCACGTCTCTTTGCCTTCTTGATTGCGCCAATTAGTTTAGGGCTCTTCATAACAGGCAATTATGCTGTCTTGCTTTATGGTGGGGGAGCCTATATGGGAGCCGCGACTGTAACAGCCATCTTTGGGATTCGGAGTATTACTTGGTCTATTGAGACCCTTTTCGCTAATCAGATTATCTTCATTCATGGCTATGAACGGAGTTTGACCCTTTATTATTTCGCCTGTGGCTTACTCAACCTAGCCTTCAAGTTCCTACTCCTCAATATGCATTTCTCATCTCCAGAAATCTATATCTTAACCACTTGGTTATCAGAAGGAGTCCTAATTGCCCTCGAAATCTACTTTATCAAACGCCATGGCTTAATTAAGTTAAAACCTGTGATTGGCAGTTTCTTACGCTATGGGCTGATTGCTGCAGGGTTTATCCCAATCAGCATAGTGGTTAACGCACTATCTCCAGTGCGAATGACGCATTTAAACTTAGCTGTCTTAGTAAATCTTGCCATTTTAATGACCCTATGTGGCATATACTACCTCGCGGCCCTCTGGTTACTTAAAGATCCTGTTCTGACCGGTATGGTAGAAGCAGTTGGCAATAAATTAAGAAGAAGGGGATAGACCATGTCAGACTTAATTACGGTTGTAGTTCCTGTCTACAATGTGGAATCATATCTGGAGCGATGCGTGACAAGTATCTGCAAGCAAAGTCATACTAACCTTGAAATCTTGCTAGTCAATGATGGCTCTACTGATAAGAGTTTAGAAATCTGTCAGCGTTTAGAGCAAGAAGATCAACGTATTCGCCTGATTTCGCAGGCTAATGGTGGTTTATCGGCTGCAAGAAATACGGGCATTGCTCAAGCAAAAGGGCAGTACATTGCCTTTATTGATAGTGATGATGTTATTTCTTTGGATATGATGAAGACTCTTTATCAAGAGATGGTCTCTGCCCAAGCAGACTTGGCCATGTGCTCTCACTATGATATTTATGATGACCAGATTCTGAGCGGACCAGAAGTAGAAGCACAGACTTGGATCTTTACAGCCAAAGAGGCCATCGGCCATGTGATGGCGGCTAAAGGCTTCACGGTCATGGCACCAACTAAACTCTATAAGCGTTCACTCTTCGATGACTTGAATTTTGAGTTGGGGAAGATTGCTGAAGATGCCTTCATCATGATTCGCTTGCTAGCCAAGTGTCAGCGAGTGGTGGCGACGGATGCTAAACTCTATTACTATATGCACCGTCCAAATAGCATTACCACCCAGAAATTCTCACTCAAGTACCTCAATGTGATTGAGGCTTATCAACAAAACTATGAAATTATCAAACGGGACTACCCAGATTTGTTGCCAGTAGCTATGACACGGCTCTATTGGGCGCATTTCTATGTCTATGATCGTTTGTTGCTAGATTCAGACTATCAAGATGACAGTCTTAAAAAACGCTTACGGTCTTATCTAACAGACCACTTTTGGCAGATTATGCGTGATCCGCTTTTCACCAAGGGGCGTAAACTTAGTATGCTTGCTTTACAGATTAGTCCTGCTCTCTATAAGCAAATCATTAGTAAGAAATACAAAAAGGAGTTGCATGGATAAATGATACGATTTGATTGGATTGAGAAACATTACTACCAAATCAATACTTGCTTTTTATTAGCGTTGATTATGTATTGTATGGCGGGGCTTATTGTTCCCTTACAATTTCTCAGTGCCCATCCTTTAGTATATGGTACCATCACCTTAATGGGGTGCTTATTAGGGCTCTATAACTTATTATCCAAGAAGGTTCATCTCAAACTCAGTTTACTACCTTGGCTAGTTGCTTTCTTCCTCTTGAATATTGTGACAAGTCTCTTGGTGGTTAACTTTGGTTATATGGCAAACTTCAAGAATATGGTCATATTCTTCCTTTACTTCTTTGCCATTTACCCAATCTTTATTAATTTGGGTCAAGGACAAGCTAAGCGTTTGCTGAGTAACATGTTCTGGTTAGTTGTCATCGTCAATACTATCGGTGATTTGATTTCCATTGGCCAATTCGTTGCCTTGATTGGTTATCACGTCAGCGACTATAAAGGTTTAATTATTCGTCAAGGTTTTATTGAGTCCCGTTTATTTGGGATTTTGGCTAGCCCTAACTACTTGGCCATTATATCGCTATTGGCAGTCCTCTTCCTCTTAAGTCAATGGCGTAAGAGTCAGGTGACTTGGATGAAAGTGGCAATCGTCTCGTCTATTGTTATTAACTTCGTTTACATTGTCTTATCAGGTTCTAGAACAGCCTTATTATGCTTGCTTGCTGCTACCCTAATCTACAGCATGGTCAACATTTCTGGCTGGCAATTGAAGAAGCGTTTCTTAACTATCTGTGTGGTCTTTGCAGCTATTGGGGTCGGGGTCTACAGTGTTGACACAGTAGGGGAGTTTTACCTAAAACAATCAGGTGGTATCCACATCCTCAACGATGAAGCCAGCGTGACAGGTAATCAAAAGGTTACCACTGGTGAAGGGACTTTGAAACGGTCAGATACTGAGGAAACCAATATCTCTAACAACCGTTTCGATATTTGGAAGTCAACCTTGGCTCTAGTTCCTTACCGTCCAATCTTAGGTTTTTCTTCAGGTAACTGGCACAGTGTAGCTAAGTCTTATGATGCCAATAGTTATGTGGTTAAGCAGCACTATCTCACTCATAATGGTTATATTGAAGTCCTATTCTACAATGGTATCTTAGGTTTTATCACTTTAGGATTCTTTATCTTGGCGTCTACCAAGCGGCTCTTGGTCAAATGGTGGGCCCTCAACAAGAAAGGCGTTAGCCGCCAGGATTTAGATATGATTCTAGCTATGATGGCAGTTATCTTTACTTCCAACTTGTTCTTGAGTTCGACCTTATACGGAATTTCCTTCTTAGGGGTCATTTTATTCGCTATCTTGGGCTATTACGAAGCTGTTATAGCGAAGGATTATGCCGGTTATCGTCAGTTGAATGATCAAGAAGTTCGCCAAGTTGAACTTGAAATCATGGACTATATCCATGCCATTTGTCAACGTGAGCAAATCCAATATAGCTTGGCTTACGGTACTTTATTGGGGGCTGTTCGCCATAAAGGCTTCATTCCTTGGGATGATGATATGGATATTGCCTTAGTTCGTTCAGAGTATGAGCGCCTCTATCAAGCCATCAAGGCAGACCGTCATCCAGTTTTCCAGGTTACGGGCTTCCAAGATGCTTGGCATTATCCTTTCCCATTTTATCGGGTGGTTGATAAGCGTACTTTTTATGAAAATAACACTTTAGCATGGCCAAGTAAATTAGGCATTTGTGTGGATGTCTTTCCCTTTGACCATGCTAAGGGAGATCAAGCAAAAATGGACCGCCTAGATCAGTTGCGGCAACTTTCGGCCTATTCTTGGAATGGCATTCGTAACGAAGAGGGAGGCTTAGGTAACCTTATTCGCTATGCCGTGAATTTCTTCTTCCGTCTCTTGCCACCTCGTATTTGGAACCAAAAAATGGACCAATTAGCACAGAAGGGGAGCGACTCTAATCGCCTTGATTACTTGATGGAGAAGAAACGTCGCGATACTAGTTTTGTTAAGATGTCACATGAACAGGTTCAAGAGGCTCAATTTGAAGATCGTCGCTATCAAATTCTGTCAGATTACGATCAAGTTCTGACGGCTATCTATGGAGCAGATTATATGCAATTGCCTGCAGAAGAAGACCGTGTTCAACACGCGCCATTTACTGCTTACAGGGAGGAAGCCTAAATGTCACTTATGCAATGGGCTAAACGGAGTTTGGCCAGTCTCTTAGGTAAACACAAGGACAGCATTAAAAAATTGCCGATTATTAAGCAGTTAAATCAAAAGGCTAATAAAGAGTTAGATGAAGGGCGACAAGCTCTATTAAGGGCTAACTTCGACCGGATTTTAGAGATTGTCTATGATCAAGACCACTTAAACTTTGATTTATGGTTGGATTTTGGTAGTCTGCTAGGTTACTACCGTGAAGGTGGGCGCATTGAGCATGATATTGATATGGACTTTGCTCTCAAAGTCAGTGACTTAGAGGCCTTTGATGTCTATGAAGGTCATCTCTTAGCTAATGGATTCCGAAAACGCAAGGACTTTACCTATGAGGGGAAAGTCGTAGAACGGGCCTATGATTTTAATGGGCTTAACATTGACTTTATCTTCTATGAGGTTACAGAGACTCAATTTTCGAGTGTCACTATTGACTTCAAGATTAATGCCATCGGCCAGCCAACTCGCTTGATGGCTTATCGTTATCAATTACCACTAATGGAGATTGTTTGGGCCAATATTGAAGAACATAAAGTAATGGTACCGCAAGATTGCCATCGCTATCTTTCCTTACTATATGGCGCAGATTTCATGGAACCTAACACTCACTATCATTGGCAAGCTAACCCGATTTATCAGCAAGTATCGTCTGAACCAGCTCAAGTTAAGCTCTTACCTTAAGCAAGAATAGAAAATCCCCGTCACTGAATTAATCAGTGACGGGGATTTTCTGCTATCTAGTGATTGCCGTTATTTTGATTCTGTTGTGTATTCTGCATCTGATGGTTAGAACCTTGATTGGTGGTTGGGTTATTGGTGTTGTTACCACTGACATCAATGCCTTCAGAATAATCACCGTTAGCATTCCAGAGTAAGAACTCGTGAATATTGTGCTTGGCTAGGGCATTAATTTGTGCCTGAACCTGTAAGGTGCCGTATTCTTGGTAGGTGCCTACTGGTTTGCTTGAGTCGGTAAAGTCTTGAATCCAAGGGCGACTGATTACCTTATTTTGGACGTTTTTAAGCACCTGTTCTTCCGAGAACATATACTCATCGACTAATTCATAAGGGTGTAAGTCAGGTAGCTCAATACCGAAGAAAGCTGTCCCCCAGTGAGAAGGATAAATCATACTTGAGATAACATCTAATTGCTCGGCCATTTTAGCGAAGTCTTGACCAATCCCGGTTGTTTCGGTTTGACCACTAGTAACGGCCGTAATACCGAAGACGTCGGCACCAACTTTAACACCATATGGCGCAAGTTGTTCTTTGGCGAGTTTCAAGAAGTCAGTAATAGCCGCAACCCGGTCTTCACCTTCAATCTTATTACCACTTGCGGAGACATAGTTGCTGTAGTTGCCTTTGTCGAAGCGTAAATCTTCAGCAAAGGTCTCAAATCCTTCTGGGAAGCGGACATAGTCATACTGAATTTCCTTGAAGCCCATCTTAGCGGCCGCAATAGAAACTTCGATATTGTATTTCCATACTTCTTCTAGGTAGGGGTTAATAAACTGAGAGCCATTGCCATCCGACCAGATACTTCCTGTCTCACGTGAGTGGAAGGAGAGTTCTGGGTGTTTATCCGACATCATGTTATCTTTGAAGGTAACAATACGTGCAATTGGATAAATCTGGTTAGCTTCTAAGGTCTTGAGAGCGGCTTTTAAATCGGCCACTTGAACTATGTTTTCTTTAACCATGGCATTATCGGTTTCGATTTGGGTGACAATTTGACCATAGTCATCCTTGAAGTCGATAACAGCAGCATTAAGGCCGTTTCGTTTCATCATAGCAATGACATTCTGGAACTTGGTCTGGTCGGCGATAATCTCAGGTGAAAGATAGATGCCTTTTACGCCATTTTTAGGATAAGCAATATTTATCCCACTATCGTAGAATAAAGCCTTAGGTAAATTGGTTGGAGTCACGAGAATACGACCATCTTCAATCTTAATTCCCTCATAACGGTTGGTTTTGCCTTGACTCCGCCGATTATTGAAGTCGGCTATCTCATCTGCAGTGTACTTAGCCTGTACCTGAGGGAGAGTCTGATAGGTCGGTTGGGCGGGTTCTTGCTTCTGACATGCGGTCAGAATGAGCATCAAGAGCAGCAAGATAGCGCCTGGTTTGACTGATTTCATGCATTACCTCCTGAAGCTATTTTTTCTGTTCTTTCAATTTAACTAGTTCAACTTTAAGATTGACTAGATTAGCATTTAATTTCTCAAAATGGGGCAGAACCTTGTCTAGATTCATGAGATTTGTTGTAGAGAGTGTGTTAACGTTTTTTAAGACATCAAAGAAAGACTGGTAGTTAGATTCTGGATTAGCAATGGATTTGAATGATTGAGATTCCAGGGCCAAATTCGCCGTATAGTCCGTTACATAAGTAGCTAAATCCTGGTCTAATTGATTAATGGCAGTGCTGATATCTTGGAATTTGTCAGTGGGAAGATTCTTATTATCAGTTCCCTGACTAAGTTCCTTGAGCATCTCTTGAAGGTGAGTCCGCTTTTTATTGATATCATCAATTCTTGATTTGCGTTCTTGAATGTTTTTCTCAACTTGGCTATCATTTTTGTTGAAAAGCGCCAAATCATTTTGGCCTAAGTCTGTTTCAAAAGCTGCTTGTAAATTCTTTTCTTGTGTTTGAATTTCGGTTAAATCATTGAGAATGGCAGTAGTATCCTCTTGAATTAGGCCTACAGCGCGATCTACGCGAGTTAAGGAATTGTCGCAAGCCACAAGAAAAAGGCAACTACAGAGCAAAATCAATAGATATTTGAATCGCTTCATAAAGACTCCTTTACTTTAGTTTTTAGGTGCCACCTAGGTGTTTTCTTCACCATTTTGAGGTATAATAGAACTTATACATCTTTATTATACCAAAAAGAAAACGCATTTAACAAGGAGAACGACATGTTAGTCGCATTGGTTACGATAGTTGGCCTTATAATTGCCGACCAGGGTCTGAAGTTTTGGGTTGTTTCAAACCTTGCGCTAGGATCCCAAATTAAGCTTATTCCTGGATTTTTCAGTTTAACCCACGTACAAAATAGGGGGGCATCTTGGGGCATCTTACCCGGAGCTCAAGGTCTCTTTATTGCTATTACAGTCTTAGCAGTTACTTTTTTCAGCTATAAAATTTATAAAAAACATGCTAGCTCTTCCTGGGTCAATTTTGCCTATGGATGTCTAGTAGGCGGTGCATTAGGCAATCTGATTGATCGTCTTGTCAATGGCTATGTTGTTGATATGCTACAAACGGATTTTATCAGTTTCCCAATTTTCAATCTAGCGGATTCAGCCTTGACGATTGGTGTTATCATTTTACTTCTACTCGCAAAAGAGCAAGATTTGAGTTTATTTTAAAGAATGTCGCAAAGAAGGAGTTGCTTATGACAGCAGAGGAATATCAATTAAAAGGGCAAGCGGGACGTCTGGATAAGATTTTAACCGACTTAATGCCTGGCGAAAGCCGCTCAACTATTCAAAAGATTATCAAAGACGGCCTTGTAAAGGTTGATGATCACCATCAAAAAGCCAACTTTAAACTAAAGGGAGATGAATGCCTCCTCGTTGAGCGTCGAAGCCTTATAGTAGAAGAAGACACCCTACCAGAACCTGAGGCAATGGATCTCAATATTGTTTATGAAGACGACGATATTCTGGTCATTAATAAACCAGCAGGACTAGTCGTGCATCCTTCGAAAGGCCATCTACAGGGAACCCTGGTTAATGGCTTACTTCATTACTTGAACGGAAATCTGTCCTGTGGCTCGGATTTATACCGCCCTGGTATCGTACATCGGATTGATAAGGACACTTCTGGTCTCTTAGTAGTAGCTAAACATAATGCCGCTCACCAAGCACTAGCAGACCAACTAGTCAATCATGATATGCGTCGCTCATATATGGCACTCGTGCACGGCCACGTCAAAGCTCCGCAAGGTACTATTGAAGCCCCGCTGCAACGAGATCCAGCAAATCGCTTGCGTTGGACGGTTGCTAAAGACGGGAAATATGCTTTAACTCGTTTTCAAGTCTTAGAAAGTTATGAGAATGCTACTTTATTAGACTTGGAGCTAGAGACAGGGCGGACTCACCAGATTCGTGTCCACCTAGAGTTTATTGGACATCCACTAGTTGGTGACCCTGTTTATCGCAAGGGGCTGGACCATGTCAAAGAGTCACTCGTCCATGATATGTCTGGCCAACTACTTCATGCCTATGCACTTAAATTACAACATCCTAGAACAGGTGAGTGGTTAGAATTTAAGGCGCCACTGCCAGGTCATTTTGAGCAAGTTTTAAGTCAGTTAGCTTGAATTTATGACCAACGTTTCCACAGAAAGGTCGGGTATTCATGAATCCAAATGATAAAATCTTGGATAAAATCCGTAATTTGCTTGAGCTAGCAGAGGACGGTAACCAGGATGAGGAGAGCCAGACAGCTCTCTTGATGGCACAAAAACTCATGCTTAAGCATAAAATATCTCAGCATGAGCTAGATGCGGCCACTAGTCTAGATGTCATTGTCACACGTTCCTTATCTGTCTACAAAACCCTCTTTTGGTGGGAGAAGCTATTGGCACGAACTATTGCAGATAATTTTCGCATTATGCTCTATGTGCAGAGCACGCGATTGCCTCATCAATCAAAAACTCAGCGCAAGATCGTCTATATGGGATATCAGTCAGACGTGGATTTAGCCTATCATGTCTTTCAACTAGCGACTAAGGCCATGAAGTATCATGCCGGACAACACCTTAAATTAGTTAGCCAAGATTTGACCTCCTCCCAGAAGCAAAGCCAACGTCGAGCCTATTATCAAGGTTTTATGGATGGCTTAGCAGCAAAATATGAGCGTCAGCGTCAAGTTATGGTAGCGGAAGAAGCGGGCTATTCCTTGGTAATTCAAGTTCCTGAAGAAGTAAGAGAGGCTTTCCGCGCTCAGGTTCAGGGGCATATTGTCTTTAAGCAACCTCATGTCACTGAAGAGGGCTTGGCCTATGAGAGTGGCTATCAACAAGCTAAATCAATGAGTCTTGAGGCTGCTCAGCTAGATTACGGAGATAATTAGAATTTAATATCAAAAACGTTTGCAAAGAAAAGTAGTTATTCTGTGAGTTAACTACTTTTTTTGTGCTTTTAAGATCTCAATCAAACCAATATATTTGTACGAAAAATTTAACCGCAAAACTGGTTGCGCTTGCAAAAAATATTATAAATTAAAATTTGATGTATCTATTTTATGCTAGGTTATAAAGCCCAGACAACTTTAAAGCGGATTAATGAATGTCAATTTATATAGACAAGTTAATATTAATAACTTTTCTATATAATCGCAATGTTCGTATTTTTGTGTTGATTATATAACTATACATCTATAAATATGTATATTTGGGTGTCTCGACCTCTATATATAGATGGTGATACGAATATTAGAAACAATATGTGGTATTAATTAACGTTTTTCGATTTACAGTACGTAACCTTTTTGTTATAATGTCAGTGACTGGTTATATAAATGAAATAGTTTTTCTAGTGCAATTGTCATAAGACTGTCTCAATGTCTTGATGTATTAATATCTCAGTCGTGTCCTATCACTCATATTTACGATTATAGGGGGTTGGTGAAATGATAAATATCAAGTGTAAGTGATAGGCAAGGACGAAAGGTAGTAAATAAACTATCATTTATAAAGATAGATTGGAAGTCTGTATAAGAAAGTAATTTATTAAGAATAGGACTATTGGTTAATTAGCAAATATAAGAAACCTAGACTTAACTAGTCGAACGAATAGCGATTAAGGATTTGGCTACTCATTCTGATTGAAGCAGGGCTTTGCCCCACAAGGGCCTTTGTCATAGAGTGTTCTGTTGCCGTGAGGATGACTTAATCAAGAGGAGGAAAATATATGAAGGAAAATGTTAAATGGGCAAAACTGTTTGCCATCTTAATGCTCATCTTCAGTGTTTTATCAGGCCCGTTAGAGGCTTTTGCTCAGGATGTCAGTAGCGCATCCGATGTCGAGGAGCTTGTCTCATCGTCTGTAAATTCGTCGTCAAATGATGATGCAAATGAAAATGCTTCATCAGAATCTGAAGAGGAAGCAACCTTCCCCCAAGCACAAGCGCTTAATACTAATATCAACGGCACACCTAAAGCCTTACACAATGCAGTTAGAAGTGCCATTGTTTGGGACTATAACAATGCTCGTGAAGCAACTAAGGATGAAGACGGTAACTACGTCTTAAGAGAAGAGTCGCTCTTCGGTTTTGAAATGCAGTTTGACCTAGCAGACTATGATTATAACTTGAACAATGGGGATTACTTTGAATATGAAATTCCAGCACCTCTAACAGTTCTAGCAGGGAGTTTTGACTTGATTGACAGTCCGACTGGCATTGCCGTTGGGGTAGCGGAGGTTACTTCTAACGGCCCTGGTCAAGGTGGTTCAGTTCATATCAGCATTCAAAACTTAGAAAAATACCTTGAAGCTAAAAAAGCGGATACTGCTTATGGTGTACGGGGAAGTTTCTTTGTACAGTTTAAATCTGATACAATTAAAACTCCAGTTACTATTCGCCTTAAAGATAAAGGTTCCGCTGCAGGCGTAAATATCGTGTTAAAAGTAAATCCGCGTGGCCCAGTCACTGACAACGGCCCTTACCTAAGCGGTGAGAACTTTAACAAGTTATGGGGGGTTATGATTGAAGACCCTTGGGAATCTGTTGCTCTGGGCACTACAGGTAATTATGTTCACCCTTGGCGTGTTCGTCTTAACGCAAGCCTAGGCAAATATAATAAATATGTTGTTTATGATGAAATTTCCCAGGGTAGTGGGGACATGCAGTTTATCCCTGAAAGCTTCCGTCTCTTGTCGGGTAAAAAGATTAATCAGAACTGGGGTTTAGATGATGGTTATGAATTAGAAGAAGGTAGTGACTACTCTATTAGCTTCAGTGATAACTACACTAAGTTCAAAATGACTATCTTCAACCCATCTGGTAAACCTTTCATTTTGGACTATAAAACAACCGCTCCTGGGGATGGGAGTACCGTTGGGAACGTGATTTCTGTTCAAGGTGATGATAAACCCCTCCCTAATAACGCAGTAAACAATAGCACGAAAGAGGAAGTTCGTCGTCGTAGCAGTTTGACGGAAGGCGGGGCTATTCAATTGAATGTTGCCTACCGTATTGTGATTAATAAGGTAGATGCTGAAACTAAGAAGCCTTTAGCGGGCGCTGTCTTTAAAGTAACTGACCCAGATGGGAATGAATTCCGCTTAGCGCCTACTGGCACGGATGGTTCAACCATTTCTGATAAAATTAAAGATACTTTAGCTGCAAAAGGAACCTTCAAAATTCAAGAAGAGACAGCTCCAGCAGGTTACGAGTTATCCAATGATGTGACTGAAGTAACCGTAACTGAAACAGGCGTAATCCGTACAATTGAGAACAAAAAACGTTCTACAGGGTTTAAGGCTACTAAGGTATGGGCAGGTGACCAAGATGCTTCTAAGCGTCCGTCTGTCAAATTCCAACTTAAGCGTGATGGCGCTAACTATGGCGATGTTAAAGATGTGCCAAAAGCCGGTGGGGTCGTAACTTGGTCTAACTTACCATACTACCAAGATGGCAAGAATGAGCCTTCTGTCTACACGGTTGAAGAAACTGGCGTAGAAGGTACTGGCTATGAAGTAGCTTATAGTGATCAGACCGCTACAAGTGCAACTGTAACCAACACCTACCGTAACACTGAATTTAAAGCGACCAAAGTTTGGGCTGGCGACCAAGACGCAAGCAAACGTCCGGCTGTTAAGTTCCAACTCAAACGTGATGGTGTTAACTATGGCGATGCCAAAGACGTACCTCAAGCAGGCGGGGAAGTAAGCTGGTCTAACTTGCCATACTACCAAGATGGCAAGAATGAGCCTTCTGTCTACACGGTTGAAGAAACTG
>NZ_CAUQPN010000011.1:0-38231 GCF_963520105.1 uncultured Abiotrophia sp. | reverse complement strand
AAGCGATACATAAAACCCTTATGTATCAACGATTATAGAATGATTTCGGTATAATAGACTAAATAGTCAAAAAAGCAAGCGATAGGCACTTGCTTTTTGAAACTTATAATTTAATTTTTAGATAGCCATCTTCTGACCGATAAGAAGCTAGGGCTTCCCAAACTGCCACTGGACAAGTCACAATGAAGAGGAAGATATAGCCAGTCTGTAACCACATGACCGCAACGTCACTGAGGCCATGGACCAAGACGGTGACAATCATGGCGGTCACTAGCCCAATCTCAGCTTGAACTTCTGGTTTGAACCAGAGGGCCACCCGCTCACGGAAATAGCCAACCGTCCCAATCAAGTAGATTGCCGTCCCATAGAGACCATAAGAAGAGAGGAACTCTAGGAAAATCTGATGGGCGTGAGGTTGTCCCTTACCACCATAGAGATAGAAGAAACTGAAGTAGGACATAGGTCCCCGCCCTGTTAAAGGATAATCGGTGAAGATGCCCCAAGCCGCCCGCCAAATCATTTCCCGCTCTTCTAAGCTATGAGAGAAGGAAGCCGAGGTAAAGCGCGCCAAGAGTTCCGGGAAGAAGAAGACCAGACAGGCCCCTGCTAACCCAATCCCTCCTAGCCACAAGACCAATCGGCGATTAATGAAGAAAACAAAGGTGATGGTTCCCACTACCAGGGCCGGCAAGGCCATGCGGGAGGCGGTCAGCAAAATGCCGACCACATTCAAGACCATGCTAAGACCATACCAGACCTTGGCCTTCTTAGTGCCTGCCTTGACAAAGAGGTAGGCCCCCACCAAGAGGGCAAAAATACAGAAGAGCCCATAATAGTTGGCATTAAAGAGGGTTGACATGGCCCGGTGTTGGGGGTTAGGATCCCGCACAATATAGTCCAGGGGGAGACCATGACTAGCAATAAAGACTTGGTAGTGATAGATAGCATAGAGGCTAGTTCCGATACTGCCTAAGCCAATGATATTGAGCATTTTTATCAGTAGGTCTGGTGTTACAAAACTACGATAAATCCGAAAGAAGGTCCAAACCAGGATAAAGCCAATGGCTGCCCAGATGCCGTACTGGTTACGGTTGGCAAAGGCTATGATAAAGCTAAAAATCGCGCCCGCACCGAACCAGCCTGTTCCTAGGGCAATCTTCCATAAACGTCGCCGGTACTTCCAGAAAATCAAGCCCACGGCTATTACCGCCGCTGGCACACTAATATAAAAAGGAAAAAGAATTAAGATACTTACATAAGTCATAATGAGTGCAGGCTGCGACATTAGATCGCGGAACGTTGGCCGTGTCGCCTGCTTGCTTTCAGTAGTTTCCATATAAGCTACTCCTCGTTGATCAGGGTCAATTATTACCTTCTTATTTTACCCTATTTGGCCGGAAATTTCCAATCATGCCATAAGCAAAGTCTGTCTTTAGCATGGTCTCTTCTAGTTGCATCTGCCACCCTATCTATCAATCTATCTATTGATAGATAGGGTATGAGCCAGCAAATTTACGTGCTCTATCAGACACAAGTTGTGTTTGGCTTTCCTGTGATAAAAGCCAAAAGGCTAGATTCTGCCTCGCCCCCAAGGACGACAGGCAGGATCTAGCCTTTTCTATTTATTCAATACCTATTAGTTAAGACGGCTCTTGTTAGCGACGTCCTCGCTTAAGAGGCGGACAAAGTCGTCATAGCTGTAGCTTTCTGACTTGGCAGAACCGTAGTGGCGGACGTTAACCGTGCCTTCAGACACTTCTTGGTCCCCAATAACAATTTGGTAAGGAATCTTCGCTGTTTGAGCGGAGCGAATCTTGTAACCCAACTTCTCATTACGCAAGTCCATATCCACACGGAAACCTTTGGCCTTCAAGTCTTCATAGATTTCTTGAACGCGGTCACTGTGAGCCTCTAGGCTAACTGGCAAGAGGGCCACTTGAACGGGCGCCAACCAAGTTGGAAAGGCTCCCTTGTACTCTTCGATTAAGTAAGCCACAAACCGTTCCATGGTAGACACAACCCCACGGTGGATGACCACTGGACGGTGGTTATCTTGCCCATCTTCCCCAACATAAGTCAGGTCGAAGCGTTCTGGCAAGAGGAAGTCCAACTGAATAGTAGACATGGTTTCTTCCAAGCCAATAGCAGTCTTAAATTGGATGTCCAATTTAGGACCGTAGAAGGCTGCTTCCCCGATGGCTTCGAAGTAGTCTAAGCCCAACTCATCCATGGCTTCCTTAAGCATAGCTTGCGCCTTTTCCCACATCGCATCGTCATCAAAGTATTTCTCTTTGTTTTCTGGGTCACGGTAGCTGAGACGGAAGCGGTAGTCTGTAATCCCAAAGTCATGGTAAACCGCCTTAATTAAGTCTAGCACGCGAATGAATTCTTCCTTGATTTGGTCAGGACGCACGAAGATATGAGCGTCGTTCAGGGTCATTTCACGAACCCGTTGTAAACCAGATAGGGCCCCTGATTTCTCATAACGGTGCATCATGCCTAATTCCGCAATCCGGATTGGTAATTCGCGGTAGGAATGAATGTCATTCTTATAAATCATCATGTGGTGTGGGCAGTTCATTGGCCGCAAGACAAGCATTTCGCCGTCGCCCATGTCCATTGGTGGGAACATGTCGTCCTTGTAGTGAGCCCAGTGGCCAGATGTTTGATAGAGGTCTACCTTGGCCATGATTGGGGTATAAACGTGGTCATAGCCTAGGCTGATTTCCTTGTCCATGATATAACGTTCGATCACACGACGGATGGTTGCCCCTTTTGGTAACCAGAATGGTAAACCAGAGCCTACTTCCTTAGATACCATGAAGATACCCAGTTCTTTCCCTAATTTACGGTGGTCACGTTCCTTCGCTTCTTGGCGTAGACGCAAGAATTCATCTAGGTCAGCTTGCTTGAAGAAGGCCGTCCCGTAAACCCGTTGCATCATCTTGTTGTCAGAGTTACCACGCCAGTAAGCCCCAGCCAAGCTTAGCAGCTTGAAGACCTTAATCTTGCCTGTTGATGGTAGGTGGATCCCACGGCAGAGGTCAGTAAAGTCTTCTTGTTGGTAGACAGTGATGACTTCATCTGCTGGCAGGTCTTTAATCAATTCCACCTTATAAGGGTCGTGCTTGAAGAGTTCGAGAGCCTCAGCGCGAGACACTTCCCGTCTTACAATTGGGTAGTTCTGGCTGATGATTTTCTTCATTTCCTTCTCAACTGCAGGTAGGTCGTCTTCAGTTAATTGAACTTCCTTGTCAGTATCGTAGTAGAAACCTGATTCAATGGCAGGCCCCACCCCAAAATGAATGCCAGGATAGAGGCGAGTTAAGGCATGGGCCATCAAGTGCGCGGTTGAGTGGCGCATAATTTCTAAGGCTTCTGGGCTCTTGTCGGTGATAATTTCAATGGTCCCGTCGGCTTCCAAAGGCCGGTCGTGGTCCACCAATTGACCTTGGAATTTGCCAGCTAAGGTTGCTTTGGCTAAAGAAGAGCCGATGCTAGCGGCCACTTGATCGACAGTGACACCCTTGTCATAGTGACGGACACTGCCATCTGGGAAAGTTAAGGCGATTTGAGACATAATAGTTCCTCCTCATTGGATAATAGTGCTTGGTCGACAGTCTTAATCATTGGAAATAAAAAATCCCATTGACTCTGGTATTGCGACACAGAGTCAATGGGACGTTGATAACGTGGTTCCACCCAAATTTGCTTCTGCCATTGACAAAAGCCTCTTGGTGCTGGTAACGGGAGCAACCGTCTTGACTTAACAGGCTAATTATTGCCCTTAGGCCAAGAATCAGTGAAGAGGTAAGCAACTATAGCGCCAGGATGTTGCACCAACCCATCCCTCTCTTGTGCACGCGACTAGCCACTCATGGCTTCACTCTCGATTAAGATTCTAGATATGTTATACCACTTTTGCTTAAAGAATTCAAGCCCTAGTCCCGGTAGATTTGCCAATCTTGGGCATAGGTCTGGTAGAAGGCTACCTTAAGAGCGATAAAGCGACTCAGGTCATTCAAGAGTTGGAAGAGTCGGGCCCGATTCTCGAATTCCTGCCGGCTGACTGGCAAAGGTCGCTCCCGATAATAAGCTAGCAAGGCCTGGATATCGGCCATAAGATAGGTACCTGGATTGGCCGTTTCCAACTGGCTAGCCGTCAGATAAAAAATACCGGCCAAGACCTTGCTTTCTTCGCTCTCTAAGAAGCAGTCAGGTAAGGTGGTCATCATCTGCTCCAAAAGTTGGGCCTGAGCCTGACGCATTTCGACATAGTGGACATCATAATTGGTCTGTCTGAAGAGTCGGTTATCTCGCTCAGTCAAGACCGTGGTCAGGGCTGCTTCTAGTTCCTGATTAAGGGTCTCTATGGCAGCTAAGTCTGCGCCCCGTCTGGTTTGGGGCTGGCGCAAAGAATCATGAATAGTCAAAAGCAGCTGGCGTAGTTGGTCTTCGATACGCGCCCTGTGGGCCAGAATCAGGTCTTCTTTGGAAGGCATATAGCTATTAAAGGCTAGGGCCAGCCCTGCCCCAATGGCAAAGAGCCCCACTTGATTGAGCCAATAAGAGGCAGCTAACGACTGCCAACCTAAGAGTTGGGTGACGAGGACCGTGCTAGCCACTAGACCCGACATAAGCTGGAGCCGATAGCTGAGGGGTACATAGATGATCAGGAAGAGGGCTAGACTAAGCATGTTGAAGCCCAGACCAGCAAAGAGCAACCAAGCCAGAGCCAAGGCCAATACCATGGACACTAGACGCTCTTGAGCCAACTTAAGTGTGGTCCGTCGCGTATCCGACAAGCTCAAAAGGGCAATGACCCCCGCTGTCATCGGATTCAAGAGCCCCAGCGCCTGAGCGGTCAGCGCCGCCGCTAAGACAGCCAGAGTATATTTAGCAGTTCGTAATGGCAGGGACATGGCGCCCCCTCCCTTCACTTATCTTTTTCTTCTATTGTTATACCATCTGAGCTGAAAAATAACAATCCCCACTAGTATTTTAGCTATCTTCACAAAATCTTCGCAATTATTAGCTATACTATGAAAGTACACCCCGAAAAGGAGCCATATCCATGCCTAACCCCAAGCTTACCAAGGGTTTCCGTCTAACCGCCACAGTGCTGGTTGACAATTACTGGATTCCCCGGCAAGAAGTCGAGCGCTACTTGGCCCGACGTCAATACTGGTCCCAAAGGCTTATGACCTACATGAGCCAGGCCGGTTGGCAAGCCCAACTTGACTTTGAAGGGAGTCAAGACGGTTTAGCCGTCCTAGGTTTGGATGCGCAAGGCAAAATCCAGGCCCTCATTCACCTGGATCCAGCCAATCTGACTGCCTTGGAAGCCGGTATAGCCCCGGAAGAACTCTTCTAATTGCCTATCTAATAGGAAATATGGGCTAAATTTATTGGCATATGCTTCTTTTTTCTGATACAATGACCATATACGTCCAAATAACAGGAGGATTAGACTCGATGACCAAGTTACATACTAAGCTCGTTTTAGTCACCCTAGCGAGCACTACTCTACTAGGTTTAGCTAGCCCTATTATGGCCCAAGAGCTAAAGAAAACCCCAGACTTAACTAAGGATTTTAGCCAAACTCAAGCCAGCCAAGCATCTAGCTTCACCATGCCGAGTGGCTACCCTGAAGAATTAAATAGCCTAACCGAAGATACCCGTTCTTATGTCGTGATTGACCAAGATACCCACAAGGTCTTGATGGAACGTGAAGGGAATAAGCCTTATCCAATTGCTTCTATGTCCAAAATTATGTCAGTTTACTTGACCTACAAAGCCATCGAGGAAGGCAAAATTAAACTAGACGATAAGATTAAGACACCTGAATCCATTGTCCGTGATTTCACCGACAATGCGGAATTATCTAATGCTGGCCTAGTGACCGATGCAGAATACACCGTCCAAGACCTCTTATACGGGATTATGTTAGCATCTGGTAACGACGCGACCACCCTTTTGATGTCTCACATCTACGGTTCTGAACAAGAAGCTGTTGCTGCCATTCGTCGCCAACTAGATGAATGGGGCATTGAGAACTATGAGTTCTACACCACATCTGGGGCGCCTAACAAATACCTACCAGAAAGCTACTGGATTGAAGGGTCAACCAAGGACAGCCAGAACAAAATGTCTGCAGCTGATGTTGCCCTGATGGCCCAATACATCACTGAAAAATACCCACAAATCCTAGAACTGTCTTCTGCCCGTGAATACACCATGGCCAAAGACAGCGACCATCCAATTAAAATGGCCAACAACAACTTGCTCCTTGAAGGGGCTCAATATGGCCGTCCAGGCGTGACGGGTCTGAAATCAGGTTATACGGATGAAGCCGGCAAGTGCTTCGTCACTACCACGACTGAAAATGGTCGTAAGATGATTGCCGTTGTTATGGGGGTTCAAGAACCTTACTCTTCTTATGAAGAAACTAAGATTCTCTTAGACGGCTTGAACAAGCACCCTGAACTCTATCAATTAGAAGGCTTGGCTACCAACCTCCTGCCAACCCAAGCAGAGAAAGAAGCTCAAGCTGCTAAAAAGGCTGCAGAAGAAGCTGCAAGCAAGGCTCAAGCAGCAGGCAGCAAGGAAGAAAACGTTGAGAATCTCCCTAACCGCCGTAACAACCCATTTACTAACTTTATGCGTAGTATCTTTGGGATCTTTAACTAAGACTTATACCGGCTGAGACTAGTTCTCAGCCGGTTTTTCTAACTAAGAAAACTTCCCATTATATCATATATGATATAATGGGAAGTTTGTTTTTACCTCAAGACCTAAAAAAAACGAGACCTACAGGTCTCGTTTTTTGCTATTAATTAAAGACGATAACAGGTGTCCCGTATTCTACGTTCTCGTAGATGGTTGCAGCTGCGTCTAGTGGTGAGTTAACACAGCCCAATGAACCACTATGGGTCCAGACTTCGCCACCAAATTGGCTTTGCCATGGGGCGTCATGAATCCCTTGGGCCTTATCGTCGAAACGCATCCAGTAGTTAACCGGTACAGAGTAGTCTACTCGATAGAACTGGTTGTAACCCTTGAGTCGGGTCCCAGCCAATTTTTCAATGATAGCCCCTGCCCCAGGAACTGTCTCAGCCGCTGGTTGACCAGTGACAACAGGTGCCTCCAAAATTTTCTTATGGTCCTTATAGAGGAACATGGTTTGGTTGGCGATATCGACTTCCACGTAGGTTGGGCCGATATCATCCTTGGCATTAGGCACGCCACCAGTCGAGTTCACGGCAGGTTCACGCTTAACTGGTTGGTGTGCCAGCAGCTCTTGCTCAATCTTGTCGACTTCCTGGTCCACTTCAATGCCCCAACCCATAATGCCAGGTGGTACCTCTACTGTACCGCGTAAGGTTGATTTGAACTCACGCGTCTTATTATAGGTAGAGTATTTTTCATTCAATTCTTGAACGTAAGCCTTGATGAGCTCGCGATCGAAGCTGACTTGATTATTCTCGTCAAAGTGCATCCAAGATTCAATGGTCTTGGTCGGAATTTGAACATCATCGCCGGCAATCTGAAGAACGATTGGGTTCTCACTATACTGCTTGATTAAGCCAATCGCTGACTTCATGGTGTCGCTATCTGCTTGGATAGTTGCCTTAGCATAGGCTTGGCTGACATCCACACTCGTCTTTTCTTGTGTCGCAGCGACCAACATATCTTGGGCCAGGCTATCTGTATCAACCTGAGTACCTGTCACATCTGACTTCACTTGATAGCCATCTGCTTCACTATATTCGATGCTAGCATCTGTCGCCGCCTGACGTTGGCTGTTATCAATGCCTTTGGCTGCTAGGACTTGAGCTGCTTTGGTTTTATCTACATGGACCATGTTGGAGTCCACCTTAACATCTTGGTGGCTACCAAAACTCAATGGCCACATCACTGGATCTTGCTGATTGAAGAGTTGACCCACAGCCTTATCCAAGTCATAACTTGGTGATAATTCAGCCAAAGTCACTTGGGCAGTGGTCTTCCCATTCTCTTGCAAGTTAATTTGACGCTTGCCAAGTTCTTCAGCAATCTTCTCTTGGGCTTGGGCTTGAGTTAAGCCCATGAGCGGAATATCTCCAAAGTAGCTACCGAAGGTAAAGCGATCTAGGAAGAAGATCAAGCCCCCGATGTAGGCTACTGCTAATAAACCCAGAAGAATCATGCTGTATTTCAAAAAGCGTTTCATTGGCAAATCCCCTATCTAAAATTATCGTTACTCTCTATTATACGGTTAGATGAAAGTTTGTAAAGTCTTAATCAACAATTGGTTGACGACTTGTGGGTTGGCTTGCCCTTTAGATACCTTCATAATTTGACCAACTAAGAAGCCAACAGCACGGTCTTTCCCGTTACGATAGTCTTCGACAGAGGCTTGGTTAGCTGCCAAGACTTGGTCAATGATAGCTTGAATTTGTGCTGGGTCGCTAATTTGGGCCATGCCACGTTCTTGCACAATGACATCCGCATCGCCACCCTCAGTCACCAGAATCTTGAAGAGTTGCTTAGCAATCTTAGAAGAAATGGTCCCTGATTCAATCAGACGAATCATTTGTGCTAGGTTGTGTGGCGTCAATTGAGTCCCAGAAAAGGTAGTCTTGGCACTGTTCAAGTAAGCCGACACTTCGCCCATGAGCCAGTTAGAGGCTTGTTTAGGATCTGCGCCTTCAGCCACGGTAGCCTGGAAGAAATCAGACATTTCCTTGGTCAAGGTTAAGACCATGGCGTCATAGGCAGGTAGGCCGAACTCCTTGATATAGCGAGCCCGACGGCTATCTGGCATTTCAGGAATGGTAGATTTAACCGCTTCTACCCATTCAGGTGCAATGGTAATCCATGGTAAGTCTGGTTCAGGGAAGTAGCGGTAGTCCGCAGACCCTTCCTTAACCCGCATGAGCAAGGTCTTACCAGTCGCTTCATCGTAACGACGAGTTTCTTGACCAATCTTACCACCTGCTAAGAGCACTTGAGCTTGACGCTTTTCTTCGTAGGCCAAGCCCTTCTTAACGAAGTTGAAGGAGTTGAGGTTCTTGAGCTCAGTCTTGGTCCCGAAAGCTTCCTGGCCATAAGGACGCAGGGAAATGTTGGCGTCGCAACGCATAGACCCTTCTTCCATCTTAACGTCAGAAACTTCCGTATACATTATTTTCTCGCGCAAAGCTTCCAGGTAAGCATAAGCTTCTTCTGGTGAGCGAATATCCGCTTCAGAGACAATCTCAATCAGAGGAGTCCCTTGACGGTTAAGGTCGACATAAGAATAGCCATCACTAGCATGGGTGTTCTTACCCGCATCTTCTTCCAAGTGCAGACGCTCAATGCGAATACGCTTGGTTTGGCCATCGACTTCAATGTCAATGTAACCATTTGACCCGATTGGCGTATCAAATTGAGAAATTTGGTAGGCCTTAGGGTTATCTGGGTAGAAGTAGTTCTTGCGGTCGAACTTCATTTCAGGCGCGATTTGACAGTTAAGCGCTAAAGCTGCACGCATACCAAATTCAATGGCCCGTTTGTTAACTACTGGCAAGACACCAGGGTAACCCCAGTCGATTTCGTTGGTGTTGGTGTTAGGTTCGGCCCCGAAATGTGCAGGCGATGGGCTGAACATCTTGGAATCAGTCTTCAATTCCACGTGGACTTCAAGTCCGATAATCGTTTCAAAATTCATAGCGGTCTCCTATTCTACGGCTGCCCGTGGGGATTGGTTGACATAGTCATGTCCGGCTTCGAAGTTTGCAGCCACTTGATAGATGGTCGCTTCATCCAATGGCTTAGCCATGAGTTGCAAGCCGATAGGAAGTCCGGCCTGGTCTAAACCTGCTGGTACTGACAAGGCTGGTAGCCCGGCCAAGTTGGCTGGCACGGTTAAGAGGTCAGCCACATACATTTCGATTGGGTCTTGGATCCGGCCCCCGATTTCAAAGGCAGTTGAGGTGGTCGCAGGCCCCATGATTACATCACAGGCTTGGAAGGCTTGCTCGAAGTCTTGGATAATCAAGGTCCGAACTTGAGCTGCCTTCTTGAAGTAGGCATCATAGTAACCTGAGCTCAAGCTGAAGGTCCCTAACATAATCCGGCGTTGTACTTCTGGCCCGAAACCTTCCGTCCGTGATTGCACATAGACTTCTTCCAGGGTTTGCGCGCTCTGCGAACGGTAGCCATAGCGAATCCCGTCAAAGCGTTGTAAGTTAGAAGAGGCTTCTGAAGAAGCAATAATATAGTAGACATTGATCCCGTACTTAGAATGTGGCAAGGAAATCTCCACGATTTCTGCTCCTTGGCTTTCGAAGTAGGCAGCGGCTTGATCCATGCGCTCGCGAATTTCTTGGTTGATGGCTTCTGAGCGATAATCCACTGGGAAACCAATCTTCAGACCAGCTAAAGGTTGGCCAATCTTCGCACTATAGTTAGTATCAATTTCAGGCAAGGAAGTAGAATCCTTAGCATCGTGACCGGCAATGGCTTCTAAGACCAGGGCGTTATCGGCCACGGTTAAGGTCATTGGCCCAATTTGGTCTAAACTAGAACCAAAGGCGATAAGGCCATAACGAGAAACCGAACCGTAGGTTGGCTTCATCCCAACTAAACCAGTAAAGGCTGCCGGTTGGCGAATACTCCCCCCAGTATCGGTCCCTAAGCTAGCTGGCACTTGGCGAGCGGCTACTGCTGCCGCAGAACCACCAGATGACCCACCTGGTACGCGGTTCAAGTCCCAAGGGTTGCGCGTTGTCTTGAAGGCCGAACGCTCACAGCTAGCCCCCATGGCAAACTCGTCCATGTTGAGTTTCCCTACAATGATGGCACCGGCTTGGTGGAGTTTTTCTACGACCGTCGCATCATAAGTTGGCACGAAGTCTTCCAGCATACGGCTGGCAGCAGTGGTTACCAAGCCCTTGGTTACGATATTATCTTTAACCCCGATCGGAATCCCGTTAAGGATTGGCGCATCCGCCCCATAGCCACGTGCATCCGCTTGAGCTGCGGCTTCTAGGGCCAAGTCTTTGTTGAGGGCCAAGAAAGCTGCCACTTGTGCATCTGTCGCTTCAATACGTTCGAAAGCCGCCCGCACCAAGTCTTGTGATGTAAATTTACCGGCTGCTAAGCCTTCTTTCATGGCTAAGATTGTCGTTGGATATTGGGTCATCTTAGGCTTCCTCACTTTCCATGATGGCTGGTACTTGAATGAAGCCATCCTTGCTAGTTTTAACATTAGCTAATAATTGCTCCCGCTCAACGCCTGCTTGGGCCTTGTCTTCACGGAAGACATTGAGGAGTTGGTTGCCATGGTAAGTCGGTGCCACCCCTTGGGTATCCACTTGTTCGAGTTGCTCAACAAAGTCGATAATAGCATTGAATTCCTCGGTAAAGGCATCAATCTTGCTGTCATCGAATGAGAGTTTCGCCAATTTGGCGACGTGTTTGATATCGGCTGGTTGGACCATGCGATTCTTCCTTTCTGATACTGACTTTATTTGCTGGTTGTTGAAGGGACGAGCGACCCCTTATTTTAGAATTTGCGATTGATACTGGTTGCTACCCGCCGGCTTGGTAATAACAGCTTCGGTCCCTTCTGATGACTCAATCCGAACTTGCAGATCCAGTCCTTCAGGGAAGGTATTCTGGGCGACATCCGTCACATGCTGGGTCAGAGCGGTAATCTCCGTTAAATCATAGAACTGGGTCACGATATTAATCTTAAGAGAAGCTAGGCTGCCGTTGATATTGAGGGCTTCAGCCGTAATCCCATTAAGTTTAGGGAAGAAGTCGCTGACCTTGGTCCGGAATTCTTCAAAACCTGGGTATTGATCGTTACTACCTTGGTTGGTCCCTACAAATGGCAGGAGAGCCCGGCTTTCGTTATGCTCGGTCCAATCGGTTACGGCATTCCCCTCACGGGAAATCCCATCTAAGACGAAGGTCCCACCCACCACATTATTGGCAGGGGCTTGACTGAAAATGGCCACAGAAATTGGCACAGAACGCAATTCAGGGGTTGCCCGCAAACGACCCACGATGGTGTTGGCGTAGGCTTTACCCCGCTCCCGCATTTCCCCGATCGAGATTTCCTGACGGTGCACCACGTTATTGGAGTCGGTATATTGATATTCACTATTCATGGCCAAACCGATGACAATCCCAGATAGAGAGTAGCCATCGTTGGTTTCCACCATAATGTCTTTTTCCATGATTTGGGCCAGATAAATTGGCGTTGCAGCCGCGTCCGTAATCACCTGGTCATTGGAGCTAGATTCTGCACTAGACGATTCTTCCTGGCTTGACTCACTGCTTTGCGCCGAAATGGTGCTTTCAGCCTTACGCTGTTGCTCGGCATCATCGGGCAAACGAGGATTGAGCCCTTCTGGGTTATCATCTGATTCACGCCCCGTCCAACGGGTCATGGTCTCTAGATTAATCAGGGTTCCTTCCTGCAGGAAATATTGGTTGGTTGGAAAGACGCCTTTGGCAATCCGCAGGAGCCCTTCTTCAAAGGCACGGATATTACCGGCGGAACTAAGGTTACTGTCAGAGCTGCTGGCTACCCCTAATTGGTAGCGACCATTGCTGATAACTGCCCGATAGTTCTCACTAGACAGCTGGTTCTGAGTGGTCTGCACCACCACTTGGTTAGGTCCTACCACTGGCTTTTTGGTATTTTCGGCTTCTAGGTTGTTAAGACACCCTGCCAGGGTCAGACTGACTGCCGCGAGGGTCAGTCCCTTCTGCCATTTATTTTTCATATTTTCACCACTTTTTATAGATTTGCTAAGAAACTGGCTTCGTCAAGGATGGTTACACCCAAGGACTCCGCCTTGCTTAATTTGCTTCCGGCTTCCTGACCTGCCACCAAATAATCGGTCTTCTTGGAGATACTGCCGGTAACCTTAGCTCCCCGCGCTTCTAAGAGCTCCTTGGCTTCAGAACGCGAATAGCTTTCCATGGTCCCAGTCAGGACAACGGTTTTACCTAACCAGAAATCATTGGCTGAGGCACCTTCCGCCACTTCAAGAGGCTGTAGGCCCTGATAGGTCAAATTAACGCCTGCCTCTGCTAGGCGTTTAAGCATGGCTTGGCTGGATTCCAAGGCCAGATATTGCACTAGAGACTGGCTGATAATTGGCCCGACTCCTTCAATGGCCCCAATTTCCTCGGCAGTCGCCTGGCTTAATCGATTCAAATCACCAAAGACTTGCAAGACTAAGCGCGCCGCCTTGGCGCCCACATGTCGAATACCCAAACCGAAGAGCAAACGCTCAGCGGAGTTGGACTTGCTAGCTTCAATGGCAGCCAGTAATTTCTGGGCGGATTTTTCTTGGATTTTATCTAGACCTAAGAGATCTTCTAAGGTCAAACGATAGAGGTCATCCAATTCCGTGACTGCTTGACTAGCGACTAGCTGGTTAAGAATACGTGGTCCCAAGCCCTGAATGTTCATAGCACCCCGAGAGACAAAATGGCTCAAGAGGGCTAGGCGTTGGGCCGGACAGACTAGGTTAGGACAGCGTAAAGCCACTTCCTCACCCTGACGTACTAAGGGCGTCTGACATTCCGGACAATGGGTCGGAATGGTCAGGGGCTGACTGTCTTGGGGCCGTTTAGCCAAAAGCACTGAGGTAATCTCAGGAATAATGTCGCCCGCCTTATGAATCGTGACTTGGTCTCCAATCCGCACATCCAGGCTCTCAATCAAGTCCACATTGTGGAGACTGGCGCGTTGGACCGTTGTCCCTGCCAATGGCACGGGATCCATAATGGCAGTTGGTGTCACGACACCCGTCCGCCCCACGGTCCATTCCACCTCACGTAGGGTGGTCACCGCTTCTTCAGCCGGGAATTTATAGGCAATGGCCCAGCGTGGTGCCTTGACCGTAAAGCCTAAGGCCTGTTGCTGGTCAATGCGGTTAACCTTGATGACCACGCCATCAATCTCATAAGGCAAGTCATGGCGCTGTTGGCCAATCATTTGGATATAGTCAATCACTTCTTCAGCCGTCTGACATTCACGTCTGAGCGGATTGGTCCGTAGCCCCAATTGCTCAAAAGCCGCAAAGAGACCGGCCTGACTCTCAGGATGAAATTGATCCGTGTAGACTGCACTGTAAAGGAAGATATTGAGTTGGCGGTCAGCCACCGCACGCGGGTCTAACTGGCGTAAGCCACCAGCCGCCGCATTGCGGGGATTCTTAAAGATTTCTTGGCCTTGGGCTTCGCGTTCCTCATTGAGTGCAAGGAAGACAGCCTTAGGCATGTAACATTCACCGCGCACTTCTACTGATAGATTTTGTCTTAGACGTAGAGGCAAGGAGCGAATGGTACGAAGATTCTGGGTGATGTCTTCGCCAATTGTCCCATCCCCCCGAGTGGCGCCACGTACAAAGACACCGTCCTGGTAGGTAAGGGCAATGGCTAAGCCATCAATTTTACATTCACACATGAAGGAGACAGGGCCCTCGACTTGTTGGGTCACCCGCTCAATAAATTGTGTCACTTCATCTGGACTGAAGGCATTGCCTAGACTATACATGGATTCTGCATGAACAACTTTACTAAAGCCTTCTAGGAGCTGGTCCCCAACCCGTTGGGTAGGCGAATCTGACGTAATCCATTCTGGATGCGCCGCTTCAATTTCTTCCAGTTCCCGATAGAGGGCATCATAGCTTGCGTCACTGACCAGGGATTGGTCTAGAACATAGTAATGGTAGGCATAGTCATTTAATAAGTGTTTGACTTCTTCAAGGCGTGCCTGAAGGTTTTGGCTTGGCATTTTCATTCTCCTTCATATCCAGGTCAGCTAGTGAGCCATGGGCCCACTACCCTATTCTACATTATAGCGCATTTGAGCGAATTTTTCTCGGAAAATGCGAACTTTTTACAAAAGTGCAATATGCCCTCCCGAGGCGACCATTATCGAACACCTAAGTCATACAAAAAAGCTGAGACTTAAGTCTCAGCTTGGCTTATTCTATTCACTTGCCTTAGTCAATGGGGCATAGGCTGCCATCAAATCCTTGATGCCTTGCGAGGCGAAGGCCACGCTCAGTAGTTGGTCTTTGCCAGCCTTAGCCACCTTGACGATGGTGCCCTGGCCGAAAGTCTTGTGGATGACCTTATCGCCGACCTGCCAGGTCTGGCCTGCTCCACTTGTAGCAGGGCTAGTCCCGGCTACTGACCCCTTTTGACGGAGGGCCGCTTGATTCTTAAGTCGACGGTCTCCTGATTCTTTCTTGCCAATGGTCCGACTAGGGGCGACATTGGCGGTTGGCTGATGATGCAAGCCCGTCCAAGAAGAGTTGTCAGACCAAGTCTGCTGCCAGCTACTTTGGCCATAGGCGCTTGACTGACGGCCTGACCCTAGCCACTCTACCAAATCAGGTTGGATTTCATCCAAAAAACGGCTAGGTGGATTGGTCACGGTTCGGCCATATTGCAGGCGTCGCTTGCTAGCAGTCAGATAGAGGGCGCGTTCAGCCCGGGTCATGCCCACATAGGCCAGACGTCGCTCTTCTTCTAGCTCGTCAGGATTCTCACTAGCGCGACGCAGTGGGAAAAGCCCCTCTTCCATGCCCACCATAAAGACATAAGGAAATTCCAAACCCTTGGCTGCATGCAGGGTCATGAGAGTCACCTGATCTAAGGTTTCTTCTTGATTGTCTGCATCGGTCATGAGGGAGACATCGGTTAAAAATTGCGTCAGTGGCGCCAAGGCTACTTCTTCCTGACCCTGGGTCTGGGCCAAATAATCAGGATCTTGTTCCAAGATCGCCTCCCGCTCCGTTTGGTCGAACTGGGTGACGACTGAAGCAAATTCTTCCAAGTTTTCCAAGCGGTTGGCCGCCTCGACCGTCCCTTCTTCCTTGAGAGACTTAAGGTAACCCGTCTTATCCCAAACTTCTTCCGTTAAATCCCGGAGTGGTAAGAAAGGTACTTGCTGGCGCAGGGTCTCAATCAGCTGGGCAAAGTCCAGCAGCTTTTTCTGAACACTGGCTGAGAAATTGGAGAAATGCAGGCGCCCAATGGCCTCAAACCAGGAGACCCCGAGAGAATCCGCGAATTCAGCCAACTTGGCCACGGTTGTCGCCCCAATTCCCCGCTTAGGCACATTAATAATCCGGTTAAGGCTGAGGTTGTCATGTGGATTGTCCAAGAGCCGCAAATAAGCCAGGGTGTCCTGTATTTCCTTGCGGGCATAGAACTTAAGTCCCCCCACTACCTTGTAGGGCATATTGGACCGCAAGAGGGCTTCTTCTAGCCCCCGTGATTGGGCCTGAGTCCGATAGAGCACAGCCACTTGGCTATAGTTGGCACCTTCTTGGTCCCGCAAATGCCGAATGGTTCGCGTAACAAAATCAGCTTCTTCCAAATCACTATCGGCAGAGTAGATTTGAATCTTTTCCCCTACTTGGCCATCACTCCAGAGCTGCTTATCCTTACGCTGGAGGTTATTTTCAATCACACTGTTAGCGGCCTTAAGAATAGTTTGAGTTGAACGGTAATTCTGTTCTAGCAAGATTACCTTAGCTTGAGGGTAGTCCTGCTCGAAGTTAAGGATATTAGCCATGTTGGCTCCACGCCAACCATAGATAGATTGGTCGGCATCCCCCACCACGCAAATATTCTTAAGCAAACCCGCCAGGAGCTGAACCAGGCGGTATTGACTATGGTTGGTATCTTGGTACTCATCTACATGGATATATTGGAATTTCTGCTGATAGAACTGGCGAACGGTCGGATTCTGCTCGAGTAGTCGCACGGTCAGCAAAATCAGGTCATTAAAGTCCAGAGCATCGGCGGCCTTAAGTCGCTTCTGATAATTACGGTAGATATTGGCATGAATCTCATGAATATAGCCACTATCAGAAGCTAGGAAATCATCCGGCAAATAGCCTTGGTTCTTAGCCGCATCGATGACCCAGAGCAAGTCCTTGTAGTTATACTGGTCACTGTCCAAGTTCAAGTCCCGCAAGACCTGCTTCATCAGGGTCTGCTGCTCGCCCTGGTCAATAATGGTAAAGTTCTTGGCATAGCCCAGCGTCTCAATTTCCCGACGCAGAATACGGGCACACATGGCGTGGAAGGTAGCCACCCAAATAGAAGAAGCCTCTTCCCCCACTAGACCTTGGACCCGTTCTCTCATCTCGGCTGCTGCTTTATTGGTGAAGGTAATGGCCAGGATATTCCAGGGATTGACTTGCCGCTCCTGAATCAGGTAGGCGATGCGATGAGTTAAAACCCGCGTCTTACCACTCCCTGCTCCGGCTGCGATGAGGACAGGCCCTTCCGTGGTCAGAACCGCCTCTCTTTGTTTTGAATTTAAGCCTTTAATCAACGTGTCTAGCGCCGTCACATGCCCAACCTCCATCTTCAAAATCTCAACTCCTATTATAACAAATCCTGAGACTAAACTCACCTTTCAAGTCAAAAACTATAGCTGGTTATATGAAATTAAGATAGCCCAAATAGCCCTAAACCCGCGCCAGACATACCAAACTGTGTTATACTAATCAACAATAAGTCGGCTGATGATAGCCAAATATGAAGGAGTTGAACTATATGTCCCAAACCTCATTAGAATTTATCGGTAATACCCCTGTCTATCAATTAGACAATAGCAATATCTATGTCAAACTCGAGAAGTACAACTTGGGTGGCAGCGTCAAAGATCGTGCCGTTCTGGGTATGATTCAAGCAGCTCAAGCAGCAGGTGCAGTCACGCCTGAAACTATCTTTGTTGAGCCAAGTTCTGGTAACACTGGGATTGCAGTCGCCCTTCTGGCCTCTGTCTTGGGTCTCAAGGCAGTTGTCATCATGCCTGAAAGCTTTAGCGTGGAGCGTCGCCAACTTATCAAAGCCTACGGGGCGCAACTCGTCTTGACTCCAAAAGAGGGCGGCATGAAGGCTGCCATCGCTAAGGCAGAAGAAATTAAGAGCCGTTATCCAAACGCTATTATTTTGAGCCAATTTGATAACCCAGCAAACCCAGCTTACCACCACCAAACAACAGGTAAGGAAATCCTAGAACAAGTGCCAGACCTAGATATTTTTGTCGCAGGGATTGGGACTGGTGGTACCTTCACAGGGGTTGTAGAATACTTAAATGAACACAAACCAGGTGTCCTAGCAGTGGCCTTAGAACCAGAAGATTCACCTGTTATCAGCCAAGGCCGGGCCGGCGCCCATAAGATTCAAGGGATTGGGACTGGCTTCCTGCCAGGTAACTTCAAACCTGAATTAGCCAACCAAGTCCTGACTATCAGCAATGACGAAGCCTTCGCTGAAGCCAAAGACTTTATCCGGACGACTGGTATTGGGGTCGGTATTTCGTCTGGTGCAGCCTTGGCCGGGGCTAAGAAACTAGCTGCCCAATATCCTGACAAAAAAATTGTGACCATCTTACCTGATGGCGTAGAGAAATATCTCTCCGTCTTGGACTTTGAAGGTGGGAACTACGTCCAAGTTTAATGTCTTTCTGGCAACGACTTTCCTATAATATTCAACGCGTCATGGCCCTTGACCCTGCTGCCAAGTCGCCTTGGATGGTCTTCTGGACCTATCCACATATTAAGGCTCTCAACTACCACTACATTGCCCATGCGCTCTATGTCAAAGGCCATCCACTTCTGGCTAGACTCTTAGCCAAACGCGCCCGTCGCGTGACCGGGATTGAAATTCATCCTGGCGCTCAAATTGGCCCTGGCCTCTTTATGGACCATGGCATGGGCATCGTCATTGGCGAGACAGCCATAGTTGGCAAGGATGTCACCCTCTATCAGGGCGTGACCCTCGGCGGAACCAAGTTAGACCCCGTCAAGCGCCACCCAACGCTTGAAGACCATGTCCTGATTGGAGCGGGCACCAAGATTCTGGGTAATGTCACCATCGGCCAAGGAGCCAAAATCGGCTGTAATGTCGTCATCAAGCAAGATGTGCCTGCAGGTGCCATCGTATACGAAGCCCCCGTCTGGATTAAGTACCCGGGGCAGGACCAAATTGTGCCTTTCTACAAGACTTCTACTAGCTCTGCTTCAGAGCCAAAGGCTAAAGGCTGAGACAAGTGTCTCAGCCTCTTTTTTGGATTGGCAATCAAAGACAAGAAACCTAACCTTATGCTATAATAAGGCAAAGACTATCTTAGGAGGTTTTTCAATGAAACAGAATAATAATCATGCGATGTTCACAGCCTTACCATTCGGGATTTTCTTCATCCTCATGGGTCTTTGGGCTGTTCTCAATATCCCGAGTGCAATCAATAAACAGGATCAGGTCGGCATTATCATATCTAGTATCTTTGGCCTACTCTTTATCCCTATGGGCATCAGCTTCATTTTCCTGGCTTTCAAAATCAGACGGGAAACCAAGGCACGCTACGAAGCGACCTACCAACGCTACCCTGAATTGCGTGACAACCTCTCCTTGCTGACGGAGCAAGCTAGCTTTGTGGACCCACTCAACCAATTCTATGTCTACCGCGATACCCTCTTCTATATCAAAAACGGCTTCATTGACTACCAAATCGAAGAGTTAAGCCTAATCGGTGTAAAGATTGAACGCATGAAAGACGGCCCACATGTCTCATCCAACCACCTCTTCTTCCTCTACATGAGAGAAGGCGATCAGGAAATGAATTCTTTAGATATGGGGACTGTCAGTCAGCAAAAATACGACAATCTCATTGAACTCTTCCGCTATCTGATGCAAGTCAAACCAAGTCTTCGTTTTGAAGATGCCATCTCAGACAAGTAAGTCAAGGAGGAAGTATATGTCTCTATTCAAGAAACTTAGCCTATTAGCAGCCGGTCTGGTCTTAACGACTAGCCCCGTACTGGCCCAATCGTCATCTGAGTCTAGCCAGTCTGGCTCAAGTCAAACTTCTTACGAAAGCCTAGAAGCTGCTAGCAACGAGTTGACTCCTAAGTTGAAGGAAGCCCTGGACCTCAAGGATGCTAAGAAGACCCTTGACAATCTCGCTCAACTCTTCAAATGGGAAGTAACAGATAGCAAAGAATCTCAACTAGCTAATACCGACTTTAAGTACACCATCCACCGCTTCGGTCCTGAAGCAGTGCTCCTATCAACTCCCGATAACAAGGTGCTAGCCTTTGCTATGGCTAAGCTAGATGCCGATAGCATCCGACAACGCATGGCAGGTCTAGGGGTCAAACCTGAAGCCCAAATGGAGCGATTGCTTAATCGGGAACCCTCACCTGTCGATAAGGTCTTTGTCGAGACTAAGGATTTCGGCCTTATCCTAAGTGGCCACCGCATCGGTCAGGACGAGAAAAAGCCTGACAAACCACAGTACGATCTCTTCGTGATTTACAACCATGATTTCTACAAGGCCATGGTCAAAGACTTTGAATAAATATAAAAGGCTAAGTAAAGAACTTAGCCTTATTTTTATAAAATCCAGGGACAAGAGCCCTGGATTTCTTGTTTGAGGCTTAGTTGTCCAGGGGGCGCCAGGCCATGGTCCAGTAACAGGACAAGCTAGGTCCTGTGATGCGATAGACATCTGGTAAGGCAGGACCACAAGAATTGGTCCCTAGACCACTTTGAGCTAAATCCAGGTTGAGATAATAACCTGATGGCTCTGGCAATTGATCGCGGTGGCTAGTCTGGCTCAAGGTCTGCGCACTATAAGGCGATAGACTGAAGTTAAGCCCCGAACTAGCAGGAGTCTGATCTTGAACCTGCCAGAGAACCGGCGCTTGGACAACTTCTAGCCATAACACCTGGCTACGGTTGCCATTTTCTTGCGGCTTAATGTAAGGCTCATAGAAATCTCCGGCATCCAAACTGAATTGGGCCCGGTAGCTAGCAGCCTGCTTATCGGCATAATTTTCAAAAGGTCCCTGCCCCAGATAATGAACCGTCTGGGCATCCACCAATGGCAGGCAAAGGCCAAAGCGTGGCAAGAAAGGCATTTGACTATCTAAGTTAGCTTGGACTTCCAAACTTAACTGGCCATCCTTAGCCAGTTTCCAAGCCCCTGTCAGGCTCAATGGATTCTGCCGCGCCAGCGCCGTCATAGCGCCTGAGAAATGTAGGCTAACGCCATCTGCTTGAACTTCTAGGTGACTGTCTCGAATCCAAAGCTGACTGTAATGATAATTGGCCGCTTCCCATTCCTTACGAACATGACGATCATTATCTGTCGGAGCCCGCCAAATTTGCCAGAAGGCGGCTTGCTTGAGCAGTTCCTGACCGGCATAACTAATTTGACTTGGCGCCAGACTGCCCTTATCAAAGGTCAAGACTAAGTCGCCCCAGGTCAACTGATAACTGGCCAGGTCTTCCTGGCCACTAACGACTTGTGGCGCTTGGCTCAGGCTAGGGACTTCATAGGCTGCCAAGCTTACCTGGTCGAAACCACATTCCCCTTCATTTTCAATGCCCAAATAGACAAAGCGGACGCTGGCCACACTAGCTAGGTCCCCACAGCAAGTTAAGTCGACCCAAGTAGTTTGGCCTGGCTCAGCCTGCCAAGTTGCACAGTCTTGACTAGTTAAGAGCAAGCCATCCCGATTATAGGCTTCCACTCGCAAGTAGAGGGCCTCTGCCAAATTCAAAAAGGCATAGTCATTACGGAAGCAAGCTCGATGGGCTTTTAAATCAAAGTCTATTAAGCGGACTGGCCGGAAGACCTGTTTGTGCTCTAAGAGACCCGTATGCAAGGTCCGATCCGGATAGACCAAGCCATCCATACAGAAGTTGCCGAAGTGCGGATAGTCACCAAAGTCGCCCCCGTAACGGTAGGCAGGTTCTGCCTGTCCTGCTTGTGGCACCGCGATGGCATGGTCACACCATTCCCAGACGAAGAGGCCAATCAATTGAGGATGACGCTGCATGCAGTCATGATAATCTTCCAGACCACCCGGTCCATTGCCCATGGCATGGGCATACTCGCAGAGCATGAGTGGCCGATCAAGTGGTGCATATTGGCCCCCCTCGCTAAAGTAGAGAGTCTCGATTTCTTCAATAGAGGGATACATCCGGCTGTAGACTTCCACATGCTGCTTATTGTGCGCCTTAGCTGGGTCGCGGAAATAATACCCTTCATAATGCAGAATCCGCGTCGGATCCCAAGACTTGGCTTGAGCTAGCAGGACTTCGAAATTGACGCCAAAACCTGATTCATTGCCCGCCGACCACATGATAATGGAAGAAAAGTTCCGCAGTGGCAAGACATTGGCTGCCATACGGGTTACTAGAGCCTCTTGCCACTCAGGATCCTCCGCTATCTGGTTAAAGTTGCGACTATAGCCACGCCCGTATAGGTCTACCACCCCATGACACTCTATGTCGGCCTCACTGACCACATAAAAGCCCAAGCGATCGCATAGCTCATAGAATTCTGGTGACTTTGGATAATGAGCCGTCCGAATGGCATTGAAGTTATGGTGCTTGATGAGCATCAAGTCCTGAACTTGGCGTTCCAAGGTCACAGTCGCTCCCGTATCCGGCCAGGAATCGTGGTGGTTGACACCTATGAGTCGGATAGCCTGATGGTTACAGTAGAGGCCGTCTTTGTCCACGGCTAACTCTCGCAGACCAATGGCTTGTTTATAGATCTCGCCTGCCACCGACCAGTAGAGCGTGTATAGATATGGTTTTTCAGCCGACCAGAGATGAGGCTCTTCAAGGGACAAGGTCAAGATCTGCTGGCTAGAATCCAGTGGTAGATTGGTCTCCTCCAAGACTAGCTGCCCCTCCGCATCTTCCAAGCGATAGGACCAGCTCCCCCCTGTCTGATTAAGGGACCAAGACCATTCCAACTGGGCCGACTGGCCATCTGGCGCTACTTGGGAACGCAGATGAAAATCAACTAGTCCCTGAGCAGACCGCCGTCTCAGATAGACATCGCGGAAAATACCACTCATGCGGAATTTGTCCTGGTCTTCCAGATAAGTCCCATCACACCATTTAAGAACTAGCACTGCTAGCTGGTTCTGCCCCTCCTTGATATAGGGCGTTAAATCATAGGCTTGCAGGCTGTGCGAAATTTGCCCATAACCGACAAAGTGATCATTGACCCAAACATAAGCAGCTGAGTCTACTCCTTCTAGCACCAGTTCTGTCCCAGGCAGGTCTGCTAAATCCCTAATCTCAAAGCTTCGTTTATAAAGCCCGGCAGGATTGGCATAAGGCACATAAGGCGGATTAAATGGAATAGGATATTCCGTATTGGTATATTGAAAGTGATCGTATCCCTGATACTGCCAACAACTAGGCACCGGCATCGTAGTCCAATCCAAGTCCTCTTGGTGAGTCGTCAACCAGTAGGGCGATTCAATCAAACGGACATTATCAAAATAATGGAAATCCCAGTCCCCATTCAAGTCAACAAAACGAGACGATTCCTGCCGTCTCTTGGCTTGCTTGGCCTCTTCTAAATCCCCATAGGGAATGAAGTAGGCCGCCTGCGGCATTTGACCCACAGACTGAAGACTCAGGTCTTCAAAAAAATTACTGATTAACATGGCTATCCCCCTTCAGCGCATAACCAGGCCGAGACACCTGGATGCGCTTCCTTCTTTTCTATTATAGCATAAGTCCCTTGGTCAGGAACCCACACACCCCAAACTTGTTATCATTTCCCCACAAAAAACTGCCCCTAAGGGGCAGTTTTGCCTTCTTACTCTCTTTCACGTTTAGGACGGAGTCCTAAGATTCCTAAGAAGGATAGGACCAGTCCACCTAGGACAAAGCCAGATGGGCTCTCACCCGTTTCGGGTAGGCGGTCCTCATGGCTAGCCGCTGCTAACACCTTGTCACCAGCAGGTCTAGCTTGGCTTGCTTGTGTTTGGTCTTCTGGCCCAACCGGATCACTTTGTCCTGGTTGAGTCGGTTCTTGACTTTGTTCTGCCTTAGCGAAGACTAGGGCATAGTGGGTAAAGTGTGGTCCCTCAAAGACAACCCGGCCATCTTGAACTTGGAAAGGCAAACTTTGTGCTGGCCCGTCCTCAGGCAAGAAGAGTACTTGCTCTACTTTTTGACCTTGAGGCGATGGTAGACTGACCTTAGCTGGATATTGGGTATCCACATCCTGGCCTTGAGCGTCTTGACCTTCAATATCGTAGACAAGGGCTTGCCGGCCCGCCAAGGCTTGTTTTTCAGCTTCCGTCAGGTCTTCTGGCCCTAGCTTACCAACCTTGAGGCCCGTAATCCGACTTGGCTCCAGCCCTGAGAAGGCGACGGTGACATCGTGACTTGGGTCATGCAAGACGGTTGGCGTCACCTTCTTAGCTGCTAAGATGCTTTCTTCAAGTTGCGCCTTAGCTGTCGCAAAGTCTGACGGACTTACCAAGTCTTGGTCCATCAAGGTCCGTGCCTGACTGACTTGTTTGCTTAGTTTGTCCTTTAATTCAGGATCTTGTAGACGATCCACCCAGTCCTGACCTAATGAGGCCACTGCCCCTAGAACCAGGCGCGCCTCATCGCGTCCTTTCTGGCCCGATAAGTTGCCTAGGGCTTTATTCAAATTAGCTAGTGCCGCATCTACCTGAGCTTGCTCAGCGGTCTGCGCTGCCTTGACTAAGTCCTGAGCCTTGCTGACACTATCCTTAAGGGCCGCCTGTTCTTCTGGGGTCGCAAATTGATAGCGGTAGTGTGGAAGCAGACGCTCAACTTCAGCTAATTTCTGGTTGAGATATTCGAAGTTAGCTTCTTCTTTTTCCACCCAGACGGAGAAGTCCACGCTAAAGTCTTGATAGTGCAGAGTTACTTTCTGCTCACCTAATCGTTGAGGGTCATAACCAGAGACTGTAACACCTGAATCTTGGAAGGTATAGGTGTGGTGGCTTTGGTCTGAATACACTACTTGGAATCTGCCCTTGGATAAATCCAAGTCTTGGCCAGGACGATAGTGTTGATTTGGCAGAGTCGTAATAGCCAGATGGGTAATTTCCTTACTGTCATCGTTCGAGTCGGCCTTAGCCACGTAGACTCTCAGCTTTTGATCCAGAGTTTGGCCCAGGTAGCTGACAACTAGATCTTGAGCCCCCAGCTTAGTCGCGTCATAACCGCTGACTGTCACCCCAGGGTGGGTCAGGTTAACGAGTTGATCCTCATTGGCTCCTTCTAGACGAACCCGCAATTTACCGCCCGCTAGATTCAAGCCATCCTTGACATGATAGACCGTTTGCTCTAAGCCTTGTTCCAGGCTGACTGCCTTAATCTTTTGGTGAGCGCTAGTGGCATCTACCAAGACTGCGGATAGGTTGCTAGCTTCCTTGCCTTCTTCCCAGGTCTTATAGTAGAGCAAATGGCTGCCTTCTGCTAAACGAACTGGTTGGAAACTGTAGTCTCCCGCTTGATCAGCCCTTACTTCCCCTAATAGCTGAGTCGCTTCCCGGTCAGCATAAAGTCTCACTGTGGCCTTGGCAGGCACCTTGTTCAAACCAACTTGGACATAGCCATTTCCCAAAGATTGAGCGGCCACATTAGCCATTGGCAGGTTGGTGGATTCTTTGGAAGCAGCTTGTTCATACATCTTCCAGTTATAGATACGAATGGCCCCCCAAGGCGTTCCGTTATGGGAAGTCACCACATCCAAACGCCATTCTTGAGCGGTGATTGGTCGATCTAGGTCCACATCCGTTACATGAGCGCGGTTGCCACGAATTGATTTAGCCAGTAACCATTCCCCGGTGTTCATATCCTTGTAGTAGAGATCAAAGTCGCGGGTATTCATGAGACCGTCATTGACAGACTCGCCACCAGCCCCAGCATGTTCAACCACCCAGCGGCGGACCGTTCTGACTTGGCTGAGTCTAATGTCGACATGGCCTTGAGGATCTAGAATACACCATTTGTCGGCATTAGAGGTAATGGTCCCGTTCAACATGGCATCGGCTGGCTCAGAACCATCGCTAGGCCCGGATGCAAAGGTCACAGTAGCTCCTGGCACAATATTAGGTGCCTGCTCTTGTGGTTGGGTCGTATCAGACGTAGTCATTTGCCAGTCAAAAGTCGCATAGCCAGCTTCAGACCGCAAGCCATTCTTGCCAACAGCTACTACTTTTAGCCGTTGGGTCGTCCCACTAGCATCCTGTGGTCGACTAACCTTAGCCAAATAAATATGGTGGTTAGATGAACCTGTCAGTAAATGCCATTTATTAGGTGCGACTTCTTGATAAACCTCATAGTAATCCGCATTGGCACTTGGTGTAAAGGCTAGATGGGCTTGTGCCTGACGGCTAGAACTGAGTTGCTTGGATACTACTTGGACTTGGCTTGGGGCCACAGGGGCTGTTGCCGTCTTCAAGAGGTCGATTTGCCCTAGGTTGAAGCGATAAGCAGCTTGATCTGTCTCACTTTCAAAGGCAAACTTAATGGCATAGATAGTCTTGCCCTTCAAGCTAGATAGGTCCAAAGTATCTTGGTGCCAGTCTTTGCCTGGCGTTAAATCAAAGTAATGGAAGCTATCGGCGCTATAGTTGGCCTGGGTGGCTAAGCCGACCCGGACACGACTTCCTAGGCCACCTTTGTGGGCTAGCTTCAACTGCGTAGTCTCACCTACAGCTAATTTGGTGGCATAAAGCATGGCTTCTTCTGGATTCTTAGCCCCTAAATGACCAGAAAATTGAAGTGAGTTCCCGCCGTTATAGGCATCTTCAAAGTCGTAGTCACCCTTAAGGCCGGCCTCCCCATTCTTAGAGCGAATCCACCAACGCCAGGTTGGTAAAATACCAGACACCGACCGGTAGTTCCATTCAGAGTCTTTAGAGACTTGGCCATCTACATACCAACGTTTACCGTGACCCGTATTGAAGCTGGTGTGGAATTGGTCGCCTAGAATGGCCGTTTTGTCAGCGATATAGCCGGACAAGCCATACCAAGTGCTAGCTTCTGGTTTTGGCTTGGTTGGGTCTTGTTGCAAGCCCGTCCAAAAGTTATTTTCTTCTCGGTGGTAACTTTCCCCGGTGGTCCCAATCCCTAGAATGGAATCCGGTGCAAAGAGTCCCAAGGAAGTCCGAAGCTTGCCTTGGTCATCTAGCAAGTCCCAGAATGGCACCTGGGTCTTATAAGAGTTCTTCTGTAATTCAAAGCCCATATAGACATCATACTGAGAACGATTGACCGCCTTAGCGCTATTGACCGATTCATCCACCGATGTCTTTCCCCAGTTGAAGTTGGCGAAGAATTCGTCGACTGGAACAGGGCCTTGTGGTTTTTCTGCCTTCATGTAATCGCGGTTAACTTCTGTTAGGGCATTTTGGTGATTACGTTGGCCGTTAATATCAAAGGCATCATACCAAGAAAATTTGAGATTCACTTTTTGCTCGGCCGCATATTGTTTAGCATAGAGCATGAACTGCCGCATCTTCTCACCCTTGCCATAGAGGCCATGGCCGGTGGTTTCTTGGTTAATAAAGTAGCCATCATAGCCATAGTATTTGGCTACGTCAACCAGCTTGCGCGCGAGCGGGAAGGTGTTAGAGCCTTCTTGATCTTCTTGCAAGAACTCCAAGAACCGTTTGCGGTCGGCACGACTCGTGGACCAGTTGAAGAAGAGGGTCCCATAGACTGGTACCCCATTGCGGTGGCCAGCATCAATGACATCAGGGCTTGGTACTAAACCATCCCAGAAGACCATGGAATCCAGGTATTGCCAGTGGTCGAAGGCATAGGTCTTAAACTCCTCGCCCCCAACAGAGGCATGATCTTCTGCCTTAGCATTCATATTCGATAGGGCTTGAACCTTAGCATCAGGATTAGCCGTTGGGTTAACTACATGTCCCTGATAACGTGAAGCTAGGGGGACACTGGCCCGGTTAATTTCGTCGTCCTGACGCGCTCCCGGTTGCCAATCTAGGAGTTCTTGCCAGGTTTGGAACTTCACTTCCTTTGGCTTGACCTCTCCACCTTGCTTTTGCGGTGTGTCAGGCACTTCTTGAGCCGGGGCAGGATTAGCGCTTGCTTGGTTGCTTTCTGCACTCGCTTGACTGGTCTGATCTGACTCACTGCTAGCAGGGCTTGGGGCTGGGTCTTCACTTAGGCTCGAACTGTCACTAGGGGGCGTGGCAGCCTGGCTGACCTCGGTTTTGGGACTAAGCTGGTCTAAGGAAGCCTCTGTATCTGAAGTCACCACTTCTTCCGCCGCTACCCGAGGGGCTCCGGCTAACAACAAACCAATGGCCAGGGAAGAGGCTAGGGCTGCCTTCATCTGCCAATGGGGGGAAACACTTGTCTTGCTCATACTTCTAACTCCTTTCATATTTGGTCTTGCTTTACCCCCATTATATGACTGCGCTTACACAATAACCATCTCAAAACTATAGATAAATTATCAGAAATTATGGCTGTTGTATGCCACCCTCTTGACTAGAGAATACTTGTTCTTATCTAGCTCTAAATAAGATAAAAACCCGCCAAAAGGCGGGTTTGAATTCAGGTGATTAAAGGTACTTAATTGGCGTCGCTAGCTCTGGATCGGTCATATGAACCTTGAGCCGACGACCGACTTCAATATCATGTTGTTCTAGAATACCTGTACAGGTAGAGAGGGCTAATTCCTTGGTGTTATTTTCCTTACTCAAGTGGCCCAAATAAATATCTTGGGTGCTGGTCCCTAACATATCCACCATGGCCAGGGCGCCATCTTCATTAGACAAATGGCCCTTATCGCCCAAAATCCGTTGCTTAAGCGACCAAGGATAGGCGCCATAGCGCAACATTTCAATCTCGTGGTTAGATTCAATCAGATAGGCGTTGGCATTCTGCAGAAGGCTACGAAGTCTTTCACTGACATATCCTGAGTCCGTCAACATGACGAACTGCTTATCTCCCTGTTGGAAGGCATAGAATTGAGGCATGGCTGCATCATGGCTAACTTGATAGGTTAAGACATCCAAGTCCCCGAAGGTGACCAACTGATCTGGTTCTAACTCGCGACGGTTGTCAGGGTCAATAGCCCCTAGCATCCCATCCATGGCTTGCCAGGTTGCCTTATTAGCATAGACTGGCAGATTATATTTGCGGGATAGAACTCCTACCCCATGAATATGGTCCTTATGTTCATGCGTCACCAAAATGGCATCCACATCGGCCAGACTGCGGTCAATCTGGGCCATCAAAGATTCTATTTTCTTGCCACTCAAACCCGCATCGACCAAGAGTCGTTGGCGGTCTGACTCCACATAGGTGACATTGCCGCTACTACCAGACGCCAAGATTGAAAATCTTAAGCCATTGGCATTCTGGCTCATTTCCTGCGCTCTTACTATCACACACTCGCCTACTTCCCTATCTTCAAATCACACGCTATCTAAGACCCTCTGGAATTTTTCACCTAGTCTCATCTCCACTGTCTAGTATACGCAAAAGGGCCCTTCAGTGCTAGTGATATGCGCATAAAAAAGAGGCCAGTTTTACCTAGCCTCTATGTCCATTTAATCCTTCAATTCAATCTTCAGCACGGCATCAATCTGGTTTGGTAGGAGATAAGTATAATGCTCCACTTCCCCCATTTGGACGAAGGTCAAGCCTGGAAAGGCCTTGATATTCCAACTGTCCGAAACCTGGAGCTCTGAGCCATCATTCAACCAAGAAATCCGCTTGATTTGATCGCGGTCAATGCCTGGCAAATAAAGGGGGCCAATCGGCTGCTCGAAGAGATGGGCATAGATGGTCTGCCCTTTGCGCGTATAGTAGCCCCAGTCAGGTTTTGGCAGGTCTGCATAGCCACAGCCATAGATACTTTCCGAGTGTAAATCCATCCAGTCAGAAAAATCACGCAGAATGGCCTGACTTTCGGCTGGGAAGCGACCTTGAGCGGTTGGCCCGATATTGAGCAGCATGTTGCCCTCCTTGGCCACGCACTCCACCAGCTTATGAATGAGTGTTGCTGATGACTTATAGTGATGGTCTCTAGCGTGATAGGCCCAGTTATTGTTCATGGTCAAGCAGAGCTCCCAAGGCACAAAGTTTCCGGCTTCGTTACGGATGCCCTCATGTGGTACCACTTGCTCAGGACTGACAAAGTCTCCGGCATAGTCGCTAATGGTCTCAGTTACAATACTACCAAAGCCCTCGCCAGATGTCTCCAGACGATTATCAATCAAAATCCAAGGTTGATGCCCCCGCACAAGCTCAATCAATTCTTGGGCCCGCCAAGCCTGACCACACATTTGACCATAAGAAAAGTCAAACCAGAGAATATCCAATCGGCCATACTGGGTCACTAACTCTTCAACCTGGCGGTGCATATAATCGACATAACGATTGAAATCTTGGCCAGGGTCAGCCGCCTCATGCTTACGGGGATGATAAGGGTCGCCTGCATGTGGATAGTCAGGATGGTGCCAGTCTAAGAGACTGTAATAGAGGCCAACCTTGAGCCCTTCAGCACGTGCAGCGTCGACAAATTCCCCTACCAAGTCCCGGCCACAAGGGGTATTAGTCGCCTTGTAGTCCGTCCACTGACTATCAAAGAGGCAGAAACCGTCGTGGTGCTTAGCCGTCAAAATCATATACTTCATGCCTGCCGCCTTGGCCTGGCGTGCCCATTCCTGAGGTTGGTAGCCCTCGGGATTGAAGCAATCTAGATAAGTAGGATATTTTTCCACGATTCCTGGGTCATGACTGTAGACCCACTCACCCCGGGCGGGAATGCTGTAAAGCCCCCAGTGTAGGAACATGCCAAAACGCGCCTGCCGGAACCATTGAGTCCGTTCCATAATTTGAGCCAGAGTCTGGGTCATGAACGCCCACCTCCTGGGTTGATTGATGATAACTTCATTTTGTGTCCTCCTAAAAATAGTCTCGATTGCACATCTATTATAGCTCTAAAAGACAGCGTTTACAACAAACTCGCTAAATTTCCCTATTATTCCAATAAATCCGACACTTGTAAGCCCCATCATTCAGGTGTAAACTAGTGGGTGTAAAGAAATATTGCTAAACTAAATCCGAAGGAGTTGTCCTCATGATTGTTCGTGATACTGTCCAAATGCCCTGCCCTCATTGCCAGCATGTCCAAGACTTCGAAGTTCTCTTGCTTGTGACTGGCGACATGGAGCCCCCTCTGCGTGACCGCATTATCTCTGGCGATTGGGCGACCTTTAGCTGCCAGAAGTGTCAAAAGCAGGAACGCATCCTCTACCCTACCCTCTACGAAGACCGCGTTCGCAAGGTGAGAATCCACTATCAGCCAAATGAGGCGGAAGCCGCTCAACTCCTCAAGCAATTGCCCGAGACTGTCGCCTCTTACGGTCCTGACTATGCCGACTATCAAGTCCGCCTAGTGACCAATCCCTTGGACTTCATGGAGAAGGTAGCCATCTTCACTGCCGGCTATGATGACCGTATCATTGAGGCCGTCAAGCAGGTCTTAAAACAAGCCGATAGCCTACCTAATGACCTGGTTGATCTCTACTTCGGACTTAGCCCAGAAGGAGACAAATTATTCTACCTCTACACTCCTTCCGGCTTGCTGGGAATAGACTTTGATGAGGCACTCTACCAGCAAGTGGCTGAGCGGACTCCTGAATTTGGCCAAGATCAGGTTTTTGTGGTCGATCAAGAGTGGTTGGCTCAAGAAACTTGGGTTTAGAAATCAAATAAGAGACTGGATGTTAACAAATCCAGTCTCTTTTTTATGCAGTAATTTTCCTATTCTCCAATTACAACAACACGATACTTACGCACTCGTTCTCGGGTTTGGTCAAAGTCTGCTAGATAGAAGTATCCTGTGCGTCCAACCGCCACTTGGCCATCCACGACTGCAAAGATCTCGCTGGCGCCAATGATGGTTGCTTTGAGATGGGCATCGCCATTCCATAGCAGGCTACGATCACCGCCCGGCAACCAGTCATCAACATCCGGCCAGGATTCTACTTCTGCATAATGTAGTGGCCCCGGATAGCGATAAGTTTGAGCGCTAGTATGAGGAGGCAGAATCTTCTCTAGCGCATCATTAAGGTCCAAATGTAACCACTCATTGCCATGCTCGTCCACGTCATGTGTGTATTCCTCATAGAGAATGGCGCAGGTCGTGTGGGCCGTAACAATGGTGACAATACCAGATTGAATGCCACTTATCGCCACAGCATTCTTGACCGTCCCCGTAATATCCACATAGGAGACTTGTCCAGCTTGACTAGCTACCTTAAATTCCTGATTATAAACTGCCATCAGCTAGCCCTCCTTCATGGCTCGATCCACTGCAGCCACCATGTCTTTAAGCATTTGGGCTGGATTAGGAGCTTTAACAATGCCACTAGTACATCCTGTCCCATCGGCACCGAAGCGAATCGCCCGATAGACATCCTCAGGCGTCATAATGCCCGCGCCCTGCATAATCAAAGTACGGGTGCTGAGAGCTTTCACTGCTTGATTGGTCATCGCCATATAATCGTCATCACTGGTTTGGCCGGTGCCAATCAGCTCGGTTGGCTCGCAAAGCATAATCGTCGGTTCTAAAAGACTCAAGGCTCGTGCTTCGGCTAAAGAGTCCGCACAAACAATGGTCGCTATTCCCAAGTCGTGGGCTCGATTAACCGAGGCCACTAACTGTGCCGAGCTCAATGGATGTTCCGCATGATTGAGGAAGGTGGCCCGAGCCCCGGCTGCATAGAGCGAGTCTGCCAAAACAGCGCCCATGCCTCTGCCCGGCTCAATGCCATCCATATGCTGGGCACAAACAATCAAGTGTTGAGTCTGGGAGGCTACGCGATAGAGATCTGCATAGGGGCAGGTCAAAACCACCGCAATTTCTGGGTAATCTAAGGCCAACTGATCGGCTACCCGCGCCATTTCCAGTAAGTGCTCCCCGAAGAGATAGGATTTAGGATTAAAGATAAAGAACTTGCCTTTGAAATCAACCGTCATAAAGTTCCCTCCTTAAGGTCCATAAGGATTTTTCTGATTAAGCCTCCAACTGAGACTTGAGGTCTGACCAAAGGGCATCCAAGCCCATGCCGGTTAAGAGTGGCAGGCCCATAATCACCTTGTCCTTGATAGAATCTGGCACCACTGTCGTCGAAATCACAACATCATAGTCATCAATTCGGTTAACCTCTTCGGCCACCTTGGATTGGAAGACTTGGACAGAATCGCTATAACCATTTGCCTTCAACCAATCTTTGACCTTACCTGCAACAACCGTAGAAGTGGCAATACCTGAGCCACACATAATTAAGAGTTTTTTCATAGCTTTTACTCCTCCCTAGGATTTACGTACCTTATTGACATAGTAGAGACCAGCTAGCGACGCAAGAAGCACTAGGGTTAAGATAACCCAAGGCATATGATTGCCTGCGAAAATAAAGAGCCAGGTTGGCCAGAGTCCGCCTTCTGCCATCGCCGTCACACTGGTGTTACCACCTAAGTCGAAGTTAGCAGATTGAGCAGCTTTGGTAACTAATGGGGCAGCCCATGAAGTTACATAGAGGATACTAGCCATATAGATAGTCCCACCTACAACCGTCCGGACAATATTGCCTCGGAAGACGGCTGCCATCAAGCAGACAACGAATGGAATGGTTGCTAAATCACCGAATGGTAAGGTTTGGTTACCTGGTAAGATAACTGCTAAGAGAATAGTAATTGGCACTAACAAGAGAGAGGATGATAGGACTGCTGGGTGCCCTACTGATAGAGCAGAGTCCATCCCAATATTGACTTCTCGGCCTGGGAAGCGACGTTGTACAAACTCATTGGCCGCTTCAGAGATAGGCGTCAACCCTTCCATGAGCAAGGAAACCATACGAGGCATGAGAACCATAACTGCGGACATCTTAACGCCTAATTGCAGGACTTCTTTTACTTCATAGCCGGCCAAGAGTCCCATGATAATCCCGATGATTAAACCTAATACGGTGGATTCCCCGAAAATCCCAAAGCGTTTTTGGATAGTTTCAGGATCGGCTTCAATCTTATTAAAACCAGGAATCCGGTCGAAAATCCAGTTAAGAGGGATGGCTACTAAGAAGCCAGGCGCTGAGGTCCCGTGAGGGAAGGTAATATTTGGAAAACCATAGAATTTCTTAATAGCTGGCGCAATAATATCCCCCAAGAGGTAAATCATAACCAGATAGGTGACAGTCGCATAGAGACCAAGTGAGAAGTCTTGGGTCACAGCATAAACCAAAGAAGCTACGAAGGCGGCGTGCCAGAAGTTCCACATATCCACCATGAGGGTCTTGGTTAAGCCTAAGAAGAGCAAGAGCAAGTTAATCCCAATCCCAATTGGAATAGATAAACTCCCTAAGAGGGTCCCATAAGAAATAGCTGCGGCGGCTGGCCAGCCCACGTCAATCGTAGTCAAGTTCAAGCCAAAACGTTCCACCATAGCTTGCGCGGCAGGACCTAAGCTCCCGCCCAAAAGGTCAACGACCATGTTCAAGCCTACAAAACCAATCCCGACCATAATGCCAGAGACTAGGGCTTTTTTAGGCTTGGTCCCCAAAGCAACCCCAAAGATAAAAATCAAAATAGGTAAGACGACAATAGCGCCTAAATCAACGAAGCTTTTAAACAAGTCTAACATCTTACTTCCTCCTTTGAATGGGAAAAAACGACTATAAAATTCCGTGTTGGGCAAGCATCATACGCAGAACTCCCTGGGATTCAGGCTGATCAGGCAATTGACAGATGGCTGCCATAGCTTGACTATCCTGCAATAGAGCTACCAAATCTTGCAGTAAAGTGAGTTGCTGGTGGGCTTCCTTAAGGGCGAGCATGAAAACTACCTGAACAGGTACGACCACATCTGAGGTTCCCATCTGGTAGAATTCTACCGGTTGGTCTAGGGTCATGATGGCTAACTGCGCTTTCTTCACGTGCTCCACATCCGTATGCGGGATGGCAATCCCATAATCCTGAAACTGGAGGCCCGTTGGAAAAATCTTCTCTCGTTCTAAGACTGCTGTTGGATAGGATTCATAAACCACACCGCAATCCACCATGACTTGGCCTAGATAGGCTAACACCTCCTCTCTCGTCTTGAGGCCACTGACTTGAAACTGCATGATATTCTCATCTAACATTGATATTCACTTCCTCTAATAGACGAGCCTTGAGGCTGGCTCCATCCTGGCATTGACTGAGTTGGTTCATTAATTCTTGGTCTTCAATTAGGGCGTAGAGGGCAACCAGACTCTCCTTAAATAGCTTCATGTCTCTTTCTGCTACTGCAATTAGGAAGATGAGCTTGACTTGGTTCTGACCCCAGCTAACTGGCTTGGCTAGCGAGACTAGGACGATTTCGGAGTGAGTCACCGTTTTAGGATCACTGTGTGGCAAGGCCACACCCGTGTAGACGCTAGTGGATCCCATTTGCTCTCGTTCATAGACCGATTGGACAAAGGCCGGATTAGCCAAATTCTGGGGGCTAGCTTGGGCCAAGACTAGCTCTAAGGCTTGATCTTGGTTGTTAGCAGTCAACTGGACTTGGTCTGGAGTCTTAATTAGCTCCGCTAGGCTAGCCACATGGAAGCTAGACTCGCGCCTGAGAGCCTTGACCATCTGGTGATGGCCGGAGGTTAACTGGTCGTAGTGGTGGCGAATCTGCTCGAGCTCATCTTGAGTCATAATCGGACTTACTCGCTGAACAGGTACCGGAAGCTCTTTCTTTAAGTCGAGAGAGGAAATAACCAAATCCACACCACGCCAATCCATATCCGTTAACTCATGCCATTTTAGATTGAGAAGACGATCTGAAGGGCTGAAAATCCGCTGCAACTTGGCTAGAATTAACTCAGAGGCAGCTAGACCATGTTGGCATACTACCACAATGGTTAGAGGTCGTTGGACCTTCTCCAGGGCAATCTGAAAATGAATGACCAAGAAAGCCAACTCCTCATCCGGTACCTCCATATCATAGTGTTCAGCAAAATCCCGCAAAACTAACCAGATAATATTAAATAAGGTTAAATATTGCTTCCTAATCTCATCCAAGGCCGGATTGGTAACATGCATATGATGTCGTAAGCGGAAAATCATTGAAGACATATGATTAGCTAGCATTGCTAGCAAGTGCTGATCCTGGCTTAGGTCTACATTGAGAAAGTCTGAGACCCGCTGAATCAGAGCCTGGACCTGTTGGCGCAACTCCCTTTCATAGTCGGGGCTTTGGACCTTAAAACCCACTGCCAATAATGTATAGGCCAGAGACTCAATTTCGATCGCTGATAGCTGTACTAGCGCTTGGCCTGTCACTGCCTCCAGGAGCTCCCCAGCGAAAAAGTAAACTTCCAGATGGCTGAGGTCGCGGACCAATTCCTTTGCTCGAACTTGAAGGACCTGACCTAACTGGCCTCGTCTTCGTATAATCAAACATTCTAGCAAGAGTAGCAGATAATAATCTTCGGTGAAATCATGCTGATAAGTCTGACTTAACTGATTCAAGGCTTGCTGGCAGAGGGCAATATCTTCTGCTGGGAAAAAGACCACTAAGTCCTGAATTGGCTCACCCATCTGATAAAGCCATTCCTGCAAATAAGTTCGTAGACATTGACGGATAGCTGCCTCCCGTCCCTGAACTTGCAAGTGGCCATCTTGGCGAACCAGTGTCAGCCCACAAGCTTGGAAGCGAGGCCCCAAACGGCTCAAGTCGCGGTTCAGGGTCGCAGAGGACACATAAAGTTGTTCTGCTAAATCCTCTAAATCAACTCCTTTCGAGTCCAAACATAGGGCCTTGAGCAAGTGCCGCTCACGATCGTCAGGTCCATACGCTTCCCACTGTGCATCTTGCTGCCAGTCCTTAATCAGACTCCGTAACCTCGCCTCATCAGCTTGACTTAAGTCTAAACGTACCCCATTACGAGGTGATTTGTCGATGGCTAAGCCATGCGGTGCTAAGGCCTCATTAAGCTTAGCCAAATCATGATAAATTGTCTTGACCGATACGCCATAGAACTGGGCAATCTGGGTACTAGCCACATAGTCGGTCTGCTTAAGTAAATAATCCAACAAATGCATCTGTCGCTTATTCATGGCTCCCTCCTAAAGTTAGATCAAAACGTTTTCATCTACTTAAATTATACCTTGGATTGCTGTCTAGATAAAATCATCTTACTTCCGGATTAATGTGGAAGTACAAAAAGAGCCATCCGTTTACATTACTAGTAAATAGATAGCTTATTATTCTTAATTTTTCTATACGCCGTACATTGATACTTTTATAAAGTCGCACCAATTAAATCTTCTTAATCTATTTTTAGACAGGCTAGGAAGTTCATTCGCATTATCAATCTTCGTTAACACTTCTGCAAAGAGGACGACGCAACATCGCCCAAATAAGAGTATGGGCTAACTGAATTCCAATCCACGCTCCCGCGAAGGGAGCGACGCTACTCAATCAATGTTTGCCGCCTTGGATAAGGTATTTCAATCCACGCTCCCGCGAAGGGAGCGACGATGATGTTCCCCATGTTGGCCATCAATCCATCCACATTTCAATCCACGCTCCCGCGAAGGGAGCGACGGCGCTGTGAGAGCTCTAGCCCTGCATCCAATAATTTCAATCCACGCTCCCGCGAAGGGAGCGACATTTATACATACGATAGGGTTGATAGTTATTTACATTTCAATCCACGCTCCCGCGAAGGGAGCGACCTGAGATTACAGTAGGCGAAGATGGCTCGTTGATTATTTCAATCCACGCTCCCGCGAAGGGAGCGACACTGGACTAGCCGTACCGATGATGAAATTATCAAGATTTCAATCCACGCTCCCGCGAAGGGAGCGACAGCCACGATATCAGCAGAGACTCCTGGAGTTCCTATTTCAATCCACGCTCCCGCGAAGGGAGCGACGTATATGGACATAGAGAGCCTTATACCATACGTATTTCAATCCACGCTCCCGCGAAGGGAGCGACATGGCAAGTGCTCAAGATGTATTAAATGTATTTAGATTTCAATCCACGCTCCCGCGAAGGGAGCGACCTTCGTAACCTACACTGATGCTGCCTAATCTAACATTTCAATCCACGCTCCCGCGAAGGGAGCGACAGTAGTTATCACTGAAGAATTCACCACTTCCAAAATTTCAATCCACGCTCCCGCGAAGGGAGCGACTAAAAACAAGACAAGCGAGTCCAATAAGGAGTTAATTTCAATCCACGCTCCCGCGAAGGGAGCGACGCTACTGGCTCTGCTGTGTGGTCGAGCCTGGTAATTTCAATCCACGCTCCCGCGAAGGGAGCGACGTTGCTACTGGCTCTGCTGTGTGGTCGAGCCTGGTAATTTCAATCCACGCTCCCGCGA
>NZ_CAUQPN010000010.1:0-44711 GCF_963520105.1 uncultured Abiotrophia sp. | reverse complement strand
CCCACCAAGTGGACGCCGTAGTCTTGGATAAGACGGGGACCCTGACCCAGGGCCAGCCCCAAGTGACCGATGTCCTGCCTCTGACAGGCTGGACGCCAGATCAGTTACTAGCCTTGGCGGCTGCAGCTGAAGTTAACTCTGAGCACCCACTAGGCCAGGCCATTGTGGCCGGTGCCCGTGAGCGGGAGCTGGTTTTGCCTGAAGTGACCAACTTCCAGTCCTTAACTGGATATGGGATTCGGGTCCTAAATGGCAAGAACTTCTATTTCTTAGGCAATCGACGCATGATGCAAGAAATTGGCCTGGACTTGAGCCGGGCAGAAGAGCTAGCCGCAACTTTGGCGGCTGGGGGTAAGACGCCAATTTATGTAGGTAATAGAGAAGAAATTATAGGCCTGATTGCGGTGGCCGATCCGCTCAAGGCGACCAGTCCGGAGGCTGTCCGCCGCCTCAAGGCCATGGGCTTGCAGGTCATTATGTTGACGGGCGACAATGCTAAGACGGCGCAGGCTTTGGCTGCAGAAGCTGGCATTGACCAAGTTATTAGCGACGTTCTGCCTGCGGACAAGGCCCAGGTAGTGGCTGATTTGCAGGCTAAGGGCCTCAAGGTAGCCATGGTAGGAGACGGCATCAATGACGCGCCTGCTCTGGCCCAGGCTGATGTGGGCTTGGCCATTGGCCGGGGGACGGACGTGGCCATTGAGTCGGCTGACATGGTCCTCATGGGATCTGACTTGACCAGCGTGGCGACCGCCATCAAGCTTAGTCAGGCCACCATCCGCAATATTAAAGAGAACCTATTCTGGGCATTTGCCTACAATGTGCTAGGCATCCCGGTAGCCATGGGAGTCTTGCACCTCTTTGGCGGGCCACTCCTCAACCCCATGTTGGCGGGCGCAGCCATGAGCTTCAGCTCCGTCTCAGTCATCCTTAATGCCTTGCGCCTACGTCGTTTCAAGGCATAGGGAGTATATGATGGAAAGAACTTATCTTGTAGAAGCCATGAAGTGTGCTGGCTGCGCCAAGAATATTGAGAACCTACTTAGCCAGGTAGCCGGCGTCCAAGCCGTAAGCACTGATCTGGCCAGCAAAAGCGTGACCATCACCGGTCAGGTAGACCAAGCCAGCTTGCAAGAAGCCTTGGCGCAAACTAAATATGTCCTGGCTACTAAGTAGTTGGGTTAAGGAAGAAGACTAGCTCTATGTTGGGGCTGGTCTTTTTTTCTTGGGTTTGATGGAGGAAGGGAGCCCGACCTTGGGAGCTAGTGGTCCACTCTGGAGAGTGGACCACTAGCTGGGATGAAAAGGCTGGGAAAGGGCCGGAAATCGGGGAAAGTGCCTGAGCCAGTGGACCACTTTGGAGAGTGGACCACTAGCTGGGGCGAAAAGGCCTGAAAAAGGCCGGAAACCGGAGGAAGAGGCGGAGCCAGTGGACCACTTTGGAGAGTGGACCACTAGCTGGGATGAAAAGCCCGGAAAATGGCTGGAAACCTGGGAAAGTGTCAGAGCCAGTGGACCACTTTGAAGAGTGGACCACTGGCTGGGGCGGCTTGCCTTTCTTGGCCTTACTTAGCCTATTCTTCTAATAACAAGACCTAGGTTTATATGATTCTCAATAAAAAGTGCATATTCCTTGCTTTACTATCTAAGAGGTCTATAATGGTAGATAGATAGGGAAATCCTATCAAAAAGTAAAGGAGTGTTTGATTATGTCAACCGTTCAACGTCTTAACGAAATCACAGCCAACTTAGGTGTTTTATATGCGAAATTGCATCAACACCACTTCTATGTAAAAGGCCAGGAATTCTACAAATTGCACGAACTTTTCGAAACGCAATATAACGAAGTTCACGAACAATTTGACGAAGTTGCAGAACGCATCCTGATGATTGGCGGCAAGCCAGTCTCAACTTTAGGTGAATTCTTAGCCTTGGCAACTATCAAGGAAGCACCATACACGACTGAAAAAACAGGCCGTCAAATGGTCGAAGAAACAGTTGCTGACTTCGAGCTTTTCCGCACTCAATTAGAAGCAGCTATCCATTCTGACATCGACGAAGTCAGCCAAGACCTCTTGATTGGTATGAAAGCTGTCTACGACAAGCACTTGTGGACCATGAAGTCTTACTTGGGCTAAAAAATATCAAATGAAGGAGTTGGGAGCCGTCTTCCGGCTCCTTTTTTTGCGCTTATTTTTGGCTAATGGCCCTATGATTTTTATCACTTTTATGTTAGTCTAAACGAGACCCAGTTCTCGGGACTGGATAAGTTTAGATTAAGATAATGAGGAAGTTCTATGTCACCTACCCATACACACCACAAATCCCAACCCATCCGCCAGACCCTAAGTTTGATTAGGCGCCATGCCTTGGTCCTACTGTCCATGGGGACGGCCCTGCAATTCCTAGTCAGTGGGCTAGGGGCCGGGCTGCTGGTCTATCTCTTCCGGCTGGCTCTGATAGCTGCCGACCAGACCAATCTGGATAAGAACAATATTAATCATCTGCTGGCTAACCCGCTCAGCATGGGCATTCTGCTGGTCCTGGGGGCGGTCTTTGCCTTGCTCTTCTACCTGGAACTGTCGGCCATAGCCTATGTGATTGATGCCTGTCGCCAGGGCAAACGCCTGTCCTATCGAGGCTTGCTGACCCATTCCCTGGGCCGGCTCAAATCCTTGACCGGGTTGGACTTTGTTAGTTTTTTTGGCTATTTGCTCATTACCTTGCCAGTCAGTGGCTTGGTCCTCGAGTCCAGTCTGACGGAGGGCATTTATGTGCCGGAATTCATTACGGGTGAATTGATGAAGACCCCCATGGGGACGGTTATGGTGGGGCTGGTTTTTCTAGTCCTATCCTATCTCAACCTGCGTCTGATTTACACGGTTCCCCTCATGGTCATTGGCGACCAGGCCTTCTCCCAATCGCTCAAAATGAGTTGGCAGGCCACGCGTCAGGGCAAGCGCAAGCTAGTGGGCGCCTTGTTGGGCTTTGAATTGGTGCTGGCCCTCGTCAGCTTCCTCGTCATGGCCCTTGGCATTGCCTTGGCCTTCCTCATTTATGCCAAGGGGGACAATCTCTGGTTCCAGGCCGGCGTCCTGACCCTCTATCGGGGCGTCAACTTCGCCTTTGGCCTCTTCACCAAGGTGGGCGTCATGTCCATTCTCCTGATTTTCCTGGGGCGGCCTTTGGAAAGTCAGCCTTACTTGCTAGCCCAGGCCAAGGGCAAACGTGGTTGGCGCTTCTACCTCTTGCTCGTCTTGCTGGGCGCCATGGCCTATGGCTCGGCGGCCTTTGAAGTCTTTAGCAGTGGACTTAACACTAAACAGCAGGTTGTGGCCCACCGGGGCTATGTGGCCGAGGGAGTGGAGAATACCATTCCAGCCCTGGAAGCGGCGGCTGCCCAAGGGGTAGACCAGGTGGAGATGGATATTCTGCTGACCAAGGATTTGCAGTTTGTGGTCATGCACGACTACAACCTCAAGCGCCTGGCCGGCCTTGACCGCCGGGTTCAAGACATGACCCTGGCGGAAGTGGAGGGCTTGACCGTGCACCAGGACGGCCTGGAGGCCACCATTCCTTCCTTTGACGCCTATGTCAAACGAGCCAAAGAACTGGGCGTCAAGCTCCTAGTCGAGCTCAAGCCTCACGGGGGCGAGCCTGACAATTACGCTCAAATCTTTATCGACAAGATGCGTCAGCTGGGTGTGGAGACCCAGTATAAGACCATGTCCTTAGACCTCAAGGTCATGGAAGAAATTGAGCGGCTAGCGCCAGAAATCGAGACCGGCTATGTTATTCCCATCCAGCTAGGAGGCTTTGGCGACAATCAGGTAGACTTCTTCGTCATCGAAGACTTCTCCTATCAGGACTACTTGGCTGACCAGGCCCACGACCAGGGCAAGGCCATCTATGTCTGGACCATTAATGACAATGAGAAAATCCGCAAATACCTGCAAAAACCGGTCGATGCCATCATTACGGACCAGCCGGATCAAGTGGCCAGCATCAGACAAAAACTCCAGTCCTTTGAGGGCAACTACTTGGACTACCTGCTCCAGTTGGCTACGGGTAACTAGCGGGACTGGCTCAGGCTAACTAGCTCGCTTGGCATGGACTCACTAGCTGGATTGACTCGGGCTAACTCTTTTCCTAGTTAAGCCAATTGAAGTACACCTAAAAGAGGCCCCAGGGCCTCTTTTTTTACAGGCTTAAGTCGGCCATTTGTAGGGAATTTGTTACAGACACTGGGGGGGTATTCATGTTACAATAAGGGGTGCAAGTATTGTATAGCCGATTAGGACCAAAGGAGGGAGGCAAGGGATGAAACGGATTGCCATATTAAACACAGGGGGAACCATCTCCATGAGCGAGGACCAGACCACTGGTAAGGTCTCGCCATCTTCCACCAATCCGCTCAGCCAGGAAGGCAATCTCTTCCGTTCCTTGGCTGACCTAACCATCATTGACTTCTTCCACCTGCCGTCACCCCATGTGACGCCCCAACATATGTTGGAGCTTAAGAACTGGATTGAAGCCCACCAGGCCGATTTCGACGGGGTGGTCATCACCCACGGGACTGACACCCTGGAAGAGACGGCCTATTTCCTGGAGTTGACTCTGAATCTGGACATCCCGGTCATCATTACCGGAGCCATGCGTTCCAGCAATGAGATGGGCTCGGATGGCCTAGCCAATTTGCGGTCGGCCATTGTCACTGCCGTTGCCGACCAGTCGCGGGGCAAGGGGGTCATGGTAGTCATGAACGAGGAAATTCACACGGCCACCTATGTGACCAAGACCCACACCACCAATGTGGCTACCTTCCAGACGCCAACCTTTGGCCCAAATGGGATTGTGTCTAAGAACCAGGTCCTCTACTTCCAGAAGTTGATTCATACCGAGCACTATGAGCTCCAAAGCCTAACCAAGCAAGTAGCCCTGCTCAAGGCTTACTCGGGCATGACGGCTGATTTGTTTGACCACATTGTGGACTCAGGCGCCTATGATGGTCTGGTCATTGAAGGCTTAGGGGCAGGTAACCTGCCACCTGCTAGCTTAGCTGGCCTTAAGAAGGTGCTGGCGGCTGGCCTGCCCGTGGTCATGGTGTCGCGGGCCTTCAACGGCATTACGGAAGATGTTTATGACTATGAAGGGGGCGGCAAGCAGCTGCGCCAAGCCGGGGTCATCTTCACTCAGGGCTTGAGCGGGGTCAAGGCTCGCATCAAGTTGCTGGTCTTGCTTAACAGCCAGACGCCGGTTAATATCGCCCAGGCCTTTCATTTAGGGGCAAAATAAGTGAAAAATTATCAAAAAAGGGATGCCAAGGCGCCGTTTTTTTGATAAACTAATAGGGACAGTTAGAATGAGTAGAAAGGTGACCCATATGAGTCAAGTAACCCATATTGGATTAAGCTTCTTCGGCTACAATCGTAGTCAGGTAGAACGCGTCATTGAATCCAAGGATCAGCGGATTAGTGAGCTAGAAAAGCAAGTCGCTGACATCCAAGCACAAGTGACCAAGCTGCAAGCAGACATGGTCAAATACCAGGACATGGAACAAGCCCTTAAGGACGGGATTGTGGATGCCCGCCGCACAGGTAACCAGATTGTCCAAGAATCGACGGAAGAGGCCCAACGTCTAGTCGATCAGACCAACCAACAAGTGGTCCAATACAAGGAAGAGTTCGCAGCCTACAGCCATGATTTGGTGGAAGGCGGGGCCCAACTTAAGGACCAGCTCAATGAGATGAAGGCCCAAATGATGACTATTTTGTCACAGTATGAAGCCATCCTCAAAGACACTGACTTTGATGCCCTCTATCCAGAGAAGGAAGTCAATCGCTTCAACATCCAGCTTCAGGAATATGTGGCCGATGACGGCTTTAGCCTCAAGGGTCGGGAAGATTTAAGCCACCTCTTACAAGACGGCAGCCTGACCGAAGAAGAGAAGCAAGAATTGAAGAAACTAATCCAGGAAGTGATGACGGTCGAGCCTAATCAAGAGGCGCCCCAATCGAACGCGTCATCAACATCTGCCAAAGATAAGCAAGACCAGGAGGACGACGCCTCCTCTCAGTTCCAAGCAGTCAAGAAAGTTGTCGGGTCTGATCAAGTCTATGAAGAAGCGCCCGTAGGGGAAGAGTCCTCTAGCTCAGCCAGCGATGCTGACCGCAAGCTCGTCCCTTTTAAACCCAAACACAACAAGAAGAAACGATCATAAGCCTCAAGTCCCGTGTCAACCAACCACGGGCTTTTGCTTACTAAGAAGGAGCCTAACATGAGTTTAACAAGTCAAGTAGCCAAGCGCCGGACCTTTGCCATTATTTCTCACCCGGACGCGGGGAAGACGACCATCACCGAGCAACTCCTGCTCTTCTCGGGAGCAATCCGGGAAGCCGGGACGGTCAAGGCCAAGGGGAAGCAGTCTAAGAAATTCGCCAAGTCCGACTGGATGGAAATCGAGAAGCAACGGGGGATCTCCGTCACTTCTTCGGTCATGCAGGTGGACTATGATGGCTATCAAGTCAATATTCTGGATACCCCAGGGCACGAGGACTTCTCGGAAGATACCTACCGGACCCTGATGGCGGTGGATGCCGCGGTCATGGTGGTGGACTCAGGTAAGGGGATTGAGCCTCAGACCAAGAAACTCTTCGAAGTCTGCTCCATGCGTGGTATACCAATCTTCACCTTCATGAACAAGTTGGACCGGGACGGTCGGGAGCCCCTGGAATTGGTGGCGGAGCTAGAAGAAGTCCTAGGCATTGATGCCTATCCTATGAACTGGCCAATGGGTATGGGGAAAAACTTATTTGGCCTCTACGACCTCTACAATAACCGGGTGGAATTACGCGGCCTAGACGGGGAAGAGGACAGCTATATTCCTCTAGATGAAGACGGGGAAGCCCAAGGCGACCATGCCTTCAAGCAATCCTCTATCTATTCTCAAGCCATGGAAGATGCCCAACTCTTGTTAGAAGCGGGGAATGCCTTCGACCGCGAACTCATCAACCGGGGTAAGTTGACGCCTGTCTTCTTCGGGTCAGCCCTAACAGGTTTCGGAGTCCAGACCTTCTTCGATGCCTTTGTGGATTTGGCGCCAGCGCCAGCGGCGGTAGAAGCCGAAGGAGAAGTGGTGGTTCAGCCAACCGATGAACGCTTTACTGGCTTTATCTTCAAGATTCAGGCCAACATGAACCCAGCCCACCGCGACCGGATCGCCTTTGTCCGCATCTGCTCCGGTAAATTCGAGCAGGGCATGAACGTGACCCTCAACCGGACCAAGCGGACCATTCGCATGGCCCACACCACGCAATTCATGGCCGATACCCGGGAAGAAGTGCAAGAAGCCGTTGCCGGGGACATTATTGGTCTCTATGATACAGGCAACCTACAGATTGGCGACACCCTCTACACGGGCAATGCCGGTCTGCAATTCAAGCCCCTGCCACAGTTTACGCCGGAACTCTTCATGAAGGTGACACCTAAGAACGTCATGAAGCAGAAGTCCTTCCACAAGGGGATTGAGCAGCTGGTCCAAGAAGGGGCCATCCAGCTCTACAAGACCTACCACACTGAAGAATACATTATCGGGGCGGTCGGTCAGCTGCAATTTGAAGTCTTCCAGTACCGCCTCCTGCATGAATACAATGCGGAAGTGGATATGACCCCAATTGGCAACAAGATTGCCCGTTGGATTGACGAGAAGGACCTCAACCCTAACATGTCTTCCAGCCGTAACCTCTTGGCTAAGGACCGCTTCGGTCAACCAGTCTTCTTGTTCGAGAACGCCTTTGCTGAAAATTGGTTCAAGGACAAGTATCCAGACATTGAATTGAAAAAATTACTCTAATCACTTGCTCATGGAAAGGAGCCAGGCCCATGAATACGCCAGTTACCCTCTTAGCAGACTTCTACAAACTCTCCCACCGGGAACAATACCCAGCCAAGACCGAATATGTCTACTCAGTCTTGACCCCACGTTCCAATGAACGGGCTCAATTTAGCCAACATGTGGTGGTCTTCGGAATCCAATACTATATCAAGGAATACTTGATCCGACGCTTCAACGAGGGCTTCTTCCAAAAGCCTAAGCGCCAAGTCATCGCCGACTATCAACGCTTCGTCAAGCATTCCTTAGGCTTGGACCCTGTCCCCGTGGCCCACTTGGAGGCCCTGCACGACCTGGGCTATTTGCCTATTAAAATCTCTGCCCTAGCTGAGGGGACTCGGGCGCCTATCAGGGTGCCAGTTTTGACTATCGAGAATACCCATCCGGACTTCTTCTGGTTGTCTAGCTATCTGGAAACCACCATGCTCAACACCCTCTGGTTGCCGATGACTAGCGCCACGGTAGCCGATGGCTACCGCCGGATTCTGGAGACTTTCAGTCTGCAAACCACAGGTGGGGTCGAGGGCGTGGACTTCCAAGCCCATGACTTCGGTATGCGGGGCATGAGTTCGGAAATGACTTCGACAGTGTCAGGCGCGGCTCATTTGCTCAGCTTCTTGGGCTCGGACACCATTCCAGCCGGTTGCTTCCATGAAGAATACTATGAGGCTGACTGTGAGAAGGCTCCGATTATTATGAGTATTCCGGCCACAGAGCACAGCGTCATGTGTGCCTATGGCGAGGATAGCGAGCAAGAACTCTTCCGCCACCTGCTAACGGATGTCTATCCTAAGGGCTTTGTCAGCGTGGTGAGTGATAGTTGGGACTTCTGGCGCGTGGTAGGGGAATACCTGCCAGCCCTTAAGTCAGTCATTCTGGAACGTGAGGGTCGCTTGGTCATCCGGCCTGACTCTGGCGTGCCAGAAGACATTCTCTGCGGGACGATCCAAGAATTTGGCAAGGGCCAAACGCCAGAAGAAAAAGGGCTAATTGAGTGCCTCTGGGATACCTTTGGCGGCCAGGTCAATGACTTGGGCTACAAGGTGCTGGATCCGCATATCGGGGCCATCTATGGCGACTCCATTACCCTGGAACGGGCCCAACTGATCTTAGAGCGCTTGGCAGCTAAGGGCTTTGCTAGCTCCAACGTGGTCTTCGGCATTGGCAGCCGGTCCTATCAATCCATGACCCGGGACTCCTTCGGCTTCGCCCTCAAGGCGACCTCAGTGGTCATCGACGGTCAAGAGAAGGCTATCTTCAAGGCGCCTAAGACCGACAAGGGTGGCACCAAGAAGTCACAAAAAGGCCGGGTGCGGGTTTACCGCAATGACCAAGGTCAGCTGACCTACGAAGACGGCCATACCCGCGAAAGTTTGGCAGGCTGCGACAACCTCTTGCTACCAGTCTTCGAGAACGGCCGCCTCTTGCGCCGGACTTGTCTAGAAGACATTCGTCAGCTGCTCAAAGAAAAATAATAGAAGCAAAAGAGACTGAAAGGCCTGCTTTCAGTCTCTTATTTTTTATTTAGATAAGAAAAAAACCGCCTGCTTATAGGCGGAGTTCTAACTCGACAAAGTTGTGGGCCTCTAGGATTTCGACATTGTCACGGTTGTTTTGCTGGAAGAGCTTGGCAATGGCAAAATCAATTTCCTTGGCGCGCACAGGGCGGTTCTTATTGATGACGATGATGTTCTTGTGGGTTGGGGCAGCTGAATAGAAGACGGTTGTGGGGCCTAGGGTGTAGACCTTAACAATGGATGCGTCCGAACATTCTAGCTGTTTAGTGACCAAGTCATAATGACTATTGGTGACGTCGATCATTTTCATACGAGACCCTCCTTTATTCTATTATAAGCCTTTTCAAACCAAAAATATAGGGGAATTTCTAGAAAAAAACCGCAAAGAGACATTTTCATGATAAAAAGCGACTAGGATGGGGCTAAATTAGGAAAGCGTTTAAAAAAAATTTCGCCTTTGGGTCATTTTTTCATGCTAGACGGTTGTTCTATCGGGAAAAAAATGTTATCCTAGTACGTGAAGAGATGTAATCGCCATTACATCCTCATCTTCTAAACTATTTTTTCAAAGGAGTTTTTTTGATATGGAAAAGAAAGAATTTCACGTTGTAGCTGAAACAGGGATTCACGCACGTCCAGCGACTTTGTTGGTACAAACTGCAAGCAAATTCTCTGCTGATTTAAACTTAGAATACAAAGGTAAATCTGTTAACTTGAAATCCATCATGGGTGTTATGTCATTAGGCGTAGGCCAAGGCGCTGACGTAACCATTACGGCAGAAGGTGCTGACGAAAAAGAAGCGCTTGAAGCAGTAACTGAAACTATGAAAAAAGAAGGCTTGGCTGAGTAATGACTTACTTAGCGGGTATTGCAGCGAGTGATGGGATTGCCATCGCTCCTGCTTATTTATTAACGGAGCCAGATTTGAGCTTTGAGCGAGTAGCCGTAGCAGACACTGACGCCGAAGTTGCGCGTTTGGATGCTGCCTTGGCTCAAGCCAAAGAAGAGATCACAGCCATTCGTGACTTGGCATTAGACGCTTTAGGCGAACACGAGGCACAGGTCTTTGAAGCTCACTTGTTGGTATTAGGAGACCCAGAATTAACTGACCAAATCAAAAATACTATCCGTAGCGAAAAGGTAAATGCGGAAGCAGCCTTGCGTGATGTAAGTGGCATGTTCATCCAATTGTTCAAATCAATGGAAGACAACCCATACATGCAAGAGCGTGCAGCCGACATCAAAGACGTATCTGAACGCGTACTTGCCGCCCTCTTAGGCGTTAAGTTACCAAGTCCAGCTACTATCTCTGAAGAAGCCATTGTCATTGCCCATGACTTGACTCCAAGTGACACGGCGCAATTGAACAAGAAATACGTTCGGGCCTTTGTAACAAATATTGGCGGACGCACGTCTCACTCAGCCATTATGGCGCGCTCTTTGGAAATTCCTGCCATTGTCGGGACCAAGGAAGTAACCCATGTGGTTAAGGATGGCGACTTATTAATCGTCGACGCCTTAGAAGGTAAAGTACTTGTTAACCCTAGCGAAGCGGAAGTAGCGGAATACCGCCAAAAAGCCCAAGCCTTCGCTGACCAAAAAGCAGAATGGGCAAAACTGGTCTCTGCACCATCCGTAACCAAAGACGGCAAACACGTGGAATTGGCTGCCAACATCGGGACGCCAAAAGACGTAGCCGGTGTCTTGGCTAACGGTGGGGAAGCAGTCGGTCTCTACCGGACTGAGTTCCTTTACATGGACTCTGCTGATTTCCCAACTGAAGATGAACAATACGAAGCTTACAAGGCTGTATTGGAATCAATGGCTGGCAAGCCAGTAGTGGTACGTACCATGGATATCGGTGGTGACAAAGAGTTACCATACTTGGAATTACCACACGAAATGAACCCATTCTTGGGTTACCGGGCTATCCGGATTTCCTTGGACCAACGCGACATGTTCAAGACCCAATTGCGGGCTCTTTTACGCGCGTCTGTTCACGGCAACTTACGGATTATGTTCCCAATGATCGCGACCTTGAGCGAATTCCGTTCAGCTAAGTCCTTCTACGAAGAAGTCAAGGCTGAATTAGTCGCTGAAGGCGTGGCAGTAGCTGACGGCATCCAAGTCGGGATCATGATTGAGATTCCTGCTGCGGCTGTCTTGGCTCATCAATTTGCTAAGGAAGTAGACTTCTTCTCTATCGGGACCAACGACTTGATCCAATACACCATGGCGGCGGACCGGATGAACGAGCAAGTCTCTTACCTCTACCAACCTTACAACCCGTCTATCTTGACCTTGATCAAGCACGTCATCGACGCATCGCATGCTGAAGGCAAATGGACTGGTATGTGTGGGGAAATGGCTGGGGACCAAACGGCTGTGCCACTCCTCTTAGGGATGGGCTTAGACGAGTTCTCTATGTCAGCGACTTCGATCTTGAAGACGCGCTCCCTCTTAACCAAGTTGGACTCTCAAGAAATGAAAGCCTTGGCTGACAAAGCCATCAAGGAGTGCACCACTGTTGATGAAGTAGAAGCCTTGGTAGCGGAAGCCGTTGCTAAAGCAACTGGCCAAGCATAATGCTCTAACTATTAGGAGACTAGGACGGCGGTCCTGGTCTCTTTTTGTGTGGGCTGGGAGACTGTGGACTTGGGAGCTGGCGAGGAGGGGAGGTTGGGACTCAAGTTAAGTAAAAGAGCCGACCGGGAAGAGGCGCTTGCGAGGTCTCGGTTTAGGACCAAGCTAGCCAATCTGCCAGCCAAGAAAAGGGGCCCGCCCAGGCCTGACAGACCTTGACAAAGCCCGCCCCATGCCGTAAAATAGATAGGTATTCGACTTGCGAATACAGCATGTCTCAGTAGCTCAGCTGGATAGAGCATTCGCCTTCTAAGCGAACGGTCGGGGGTTCGAATCCCTCCTGGGATGTAAAGGCAGTTTATACATGATTTTACCTATTCAAAAAGCCCGTTAAGACGGGCTTTTTGTCTGCAAGTGATATTGCATGTGTCACTTGGTGTGCACAAAAATTACACAGTATAAGAATGAAAGAAACGCCGCTAGCCAACAAAGTCTAGTGGCGTTTCTTTATTTTTCTTTAATCTCAAATTCATGGACTCTATTAAAGACTAGGCCTTTTGCTTTATCGTTATCCTTATATTGGACGGCGTGTACTTTATGCTTGCCAACATTTGTTTTTGTATCTGGAACATAGAGAGAACCATCCATACCCAAACCAACCTGTTTGCTATCAACTTCTATTCCGTCAATGTAGAAATAGGTGAGCAAAGCACCATCTAGATTCCGAGCTGAAACACCAATCTGTAACCAGTTGCCATCTTTATAAATATATACTGCCTGACCACTCTCAGTAGAACCAGATGCAGATGAAATATTGAACTCGCCACTTCCAATTGCTTCGTCAGGTAGTTGATATTCAATGATTTCTTTCTGACTAGCTGAAGAAGTTTTAGGTTTCGCGTTTTCTTCTGTTTTAACGAGCTCGAAGTGGTAGCCAGTCAATCTAGAGAGTAGATGATGACCAGAATAATCTAATACTAGGTCAACACTGACTATCAAGAAGCTAGCTACAAAAATGAATGCCAAATAATCTTTAAATTTCAAACTTAATATCCCTCCAAAATGACTTAAGTATAAGATGTGATTTCTTTATAAAAGTATACTGATATACTATCCCAATCTGATAAGACTTGGAAGAGGTGAAGGTTGATTCAGCAAAAATCCTAAAACATTCCGCAAGAATTTGCAATTTTAATCTATAGTAGGAGCATTAAAAGCCTACACTATAAATCGATGACAAAAAAAGAAGCCAGCTAACGCCGACTCCCATAAACCCGATAGAGCGGGCCAAGGGCGAACCTTGTTTCATACTTACAACTTAACATTAGAAGAAGTAGAAGTCAAGTTGGGTTAGCCAATCTAATTATTCGCCCTTAGCCGATTCTCATAGGCCAGCTTCATTAACATAGTATAGAGGGGGCCCATGTCATAGCGTTTGGGGAATTCCAGGGTCAGGGTCTGGCGGCTTTCGCTGTGGGCCTTGAGGCGGATGTTGTCCAGGTACTCAATGGTCAGTTCGCTGTCATCCAGCATGGCGCCAGCCGTTTCTAGCTCAACATTAATAATGTTCATGAGGAAGATGGTCTTATAGCGGGCCTTCTTGCCGGTGGTGCCTTGGTGGTCGACCAAGAGAATGCGGATATTGGTGAAGATGACCAGGTCCCTAATGAGGGCATAGCCCGCCTGGATTTCTTCCTGTTCGATTAAGAGGTGGCCGTAGTCCTTGGCTAAGCTGTCCTTGGAGACCTCACTCATATTGCCGGATAGGCCTTGGAATAAATTGCCTAATACCATACTAATCCCTCCTTATGGATTCTTAGCTCTAGTATAGCAGACCCGTGCGCTCCTTGCCCAAGAAAAGGCCCTAACTTTCAACTGGCCTCAATCTGTAGTACAATAGAAGCACGAAACTCAAGCACCAAATATGACCGCGCTACGGAGGGGGCGACAGACATGTTAGCATATGAAATATTGGGCCTAGAGGGTCCCACAGAGGATGAGGCGGTCCTAGAGGCAGCCTATCGCCAACGCTATGAGGAGTGGCAGGAGGATGCCCAGGCCCTGGCCCAGCTAGAGGCAGCCTATCAATGGGCCCTCAGCCAGCGGGGCGCTAGCCAGGACATCGCCAGCTTGTTTAATGACTTGGATGATTCGTCTGAGCAGTCAGGGACCGACTGGACCGACTTTGACCTGGAAGCCTGGATGGCGTCGGGTTTGTCGGGCCAATTCACCCAGCAGGTAGCTCATAATCGGCTGGCCCAGAACTTGGCCGGGCTTAAGCAGCAATTCAATGACTGGTCAGCTTGGCAGCAACTCCTAGTCGACCAAGCCAACAAGGACTGGCAGGTGCCCCAGGAAGACTTCCTACTGGCCCTACAAGCCCTGCCCCTGGAATCATTAGAAAATAAACGGGTGCTCTACACCCTCATCGGCTATGTTCCCAGCCTCAATGGCGACCCGGACCTGACCCATGCCCTTGGCCAGCGGGTCAATCAGCGCTGGCAGGAGCTGGTGGGCAAGTCTTGGTATCCAACCAATCGTGCTATGCTCCTAACGGGCTTGATTACGACCCTTGGCAGTCTGGCTTGCTTTGGCTTACAGATTTTAATCTGGTTAGGGATCATGATTTGGCCCCAAGCCTATGCCGTCTGGCTGCCCTTGGTGGCCAGCAACGCCTTAGTCTGCTACTGCTTTGAATTACAGTACAGTACGGTCAATAACTGGGGCCACTTCCCTCATTACTTGGATGGCCGGGGCTACCGTTATCTTGCCCTGTCCAGTCTGCCCCTGGCCGGTCTCTATCTGGGCACCCTGGTCTTGGGTGGCTTGGCGGTCTGGCAAGAGACTTGGCTGCCGGCCTTTGGCTGGACTTTTGGCCTGCTCATGGTACTAGTGGCGGTCCTGCTCTTGGCCCAACGAGGGCTGGGTATGGGAGCCTTTCGCTTTAAGAATCAGGTCTATGATGCGGGTCAACCCATCCTCTACCTGATTTTGGCCGGCCTGGTCCTAGTAACCCTGGTTGCCTGGTTCTTGCACATGAGCCAGCACAACTTTTCTATCTTTTTATTAAGTAGCTTCTATTTATATGTCAACGCCAAACTAGACCCGACCAAGAAGCCAGCAGGGCGCTACCTGATTAATCAGGTCAGCTACCTGATCAGCGTCTCGGCCTTGCTGGTGGCTTGGCGACTTTATCAAGGCGCCTTCTGGCAGGTGCCCAACATTATCTGGTGGCTCATGGCCCTGACCTTAGTTCCCTACCTTGTAGGGGCTTTGCTGGCCAGATTCTCATCGCGTGAAAAGGAGTAAGTATTATGACAGTTATCGGTATTGACTTAGGCACCACCAACAGTTTGGCGGTGGCCTATAGTGAAGGGCAAGTTCGCATGATTCCCAACAGTTTTGGGGAGTATCTGACTCCGAGTGTGGTCTACTATGACGGGTCCGAAATCCAAGTGGGTAAGATTGCCCGGGAGAAATTAGTGACCCATCCCCAAGACACCGCCCAACTCTTCAAGCTCCATATGGGGGCCAACCGCCAAATTACCTTGTCCAAACGGGCCTTCCAGCCGGAAGAATTGTCGGCCTGCGTCCTCAAACAGTTGGTGGCAGACGCCGAGGCCTTTCTAGGCCAGACGGTGACCGAGCTGGTCATTAGTGTGCCGGCTTACTTCAACGCGGAGCAACGCCAAGCCACTAAGAAGGCGGGCGAATTGCTAGGTCTCAAGGTAGAACGTCTCATTAATGAGCCGTCTGCAGCAGCCATTGCCTGTCACCAGGCAGATGAATTCGAGACCTTCGTGGTCTTCGACTTTGGGGGCGGGACCCTGGACGTGTCCGTGGTGGACTGCTTCGAAAATGTCATCTCCATTGCGGCTATTGCCGGGGATAACCACCTAGGCGGTAGCGACTTCGACCGATTGATTGCCCAATATGTTTGCCGCAAGGCTGGGACTAATTTTGAGGCTCTCAACCGCCGGACCCGCAACTCTTTGCTCTTGGCGGCAGAGCGGGTTAAGAAGCAATTGTCTGAATTTGAGTCAGTCAATATGCAGGTCCAACTGGAAGGCAAGTCCCATGAATATAAGATTACCAATGAATTATTGGCTGAAATCAGCCAGCCCCTCTTCAAACGCATGCGGGAAGTTATCCGCAAGGCCATTGTGGAAAGTAAGTTTGGCGCGGGCGAACTAGACCGCCTGATCTTGGTTGGGGGTTCTTCCTACATGCCAGTGGTCAATGACTACCTCAAGCGCCTACTTAACCTGCCAGTCGTTAGCGGTCAGAAGATGGACGAGTTAGTGGCCCTAGGTTTAGGTCAGTATATCGGTATCAAGACCCGGGCCCAAGAGGTTAAGGACTTGGTGGTGACCGACATTTGTCCTTTCTCCCTGTCTACTTCGGTTCACAACTATGTGGATGAGGACAAGGATTTGTCCGACGTCCTGATTGCGCGTAACTCCGTTCTGCCTAGCAGCAAGACCCAGATTTATTCGCCAGTCCGTAAGGATCAGCCAACTATTCGTTTCAAGGTCTACCAGGGGGAAGCCATGTATGCCAAGGACAATCTTTTCCTGGGCTCGGTTCAGTTGCCAGTGCCTAGCAATGTTGACGACCAGTCCTTTGCGGTCACTTATTCCTATGACATCAACTCTATCCTCTATGTGGAAATCAAGACCGTGGCCACCGACGAAGTCAAGACCTACAAGCTGGGCCCTAACAAGAGCCTGGTAGCGGTGGATGCCACTGATACCGCCCATAAGGAAATCAAGGAGCTAGCCCTACAATTGGCTAGCCAACCAGAGCGGGATGCCCTCTTTGAACGGGCCCTGCGTCTCTACCAAGAGTTGAGCTTGGAGCAACAGCAAGACTTACAACTGACTCTGATGCGCTTCTCCCGTCTCTTTGCCCGTTATCAGAACAACCTGCTTAAGAAGCGGCAGCTGCTGGATTCAACCAATGACTACCTAGACCACCTAGAGTGGGGCTTGGATGCCGGCATGGGCGATATCTTCCGGGATGTGGAGTCTGACTGGGATCAAGATTCGGATTGGGACCAAGAATTAGAAGCCGAGCTAGACCGGACCGTCATGGAATTCCTAAATGAGGATAGTGAAACTGAGGAAGGGGAGGATGCCCATGGCTAAGACGCCCTGGCAAGTCTTAGGGCTAAGCGGGCCAACTGCGGATAAGAAAGCCATTAAGCGGGCCTATGCCCAACAAGTTAAGCTCTACCATCCAGAGGAGCATCCGGAAGAATTCCAGGCCCTGCAGGCAGCCTATCAAGAGGCGCTCAAGCGGGCGACCGACTTAGCTGCCCAAGAAAGCGGGGGAGTGGGGGCGGATTTTGCGGGTGGCAGGCCGGCAGCCAGTGCCCCTAGACCTGACAGTCAGCCTTCTGACGCTGGCGACCAGTCAGCAAGCAGCGGCCCAAGCGCCACTAGCAAAGGCAGCCACCAGCCCGCTCATGCCAGCGAGCAGTCTAAGGCCAAGCCGTCAGCCCAGCAGCCTAGCCAGTCGGCTGACCAAAAGCCTAGCCAGTCGGCCGGCCAAAAGCCTGGCCAGTCGCCCGGCCCAAGTGGCCAGACCAAGTCCCAGTGGCAAGCACCTAAGCAAACAGAGCCTAGCTCTGAAACCAGCTTAGATTGGTCGGATGCCAATCAGGGGCCTGAGGACAGCACCAGTAGCCAGTCCCTGTCCTGGTCAGCACCGCAAGACCAGGAGCCAGTCAGCCAGGCCCATTTAAGCTGGCAGGACCAGCCAGAGGACAGTCGCCAGTCAGGTAGCCTCAACTGGCAGGACCAGCCAGAGGACAGTCGTCAGTCGGGCAGCCTTAACTGGCAAGACCTAGCTGAAGAAGGCCGCCAAACAGGCAGCCTTAACTGGCAAGACCAAGCCGAGGAAGGCCGCCAGTCGGGTAGCCTTAATTGGCAGGACCAAGCCGAGGACAGCCGCCAGTCGGGCAGCCTTAACTGGGATGACAGCCAGTCCGATAGTTCTTTGGGGGACTTGGACGAGTTAGAGGCTGACGACCCCATTTTCTCTGAATTGGAAGAGCCCGAGCAGGGCCTTTTCCGCCAGGAGGAGTTGGAGCAGGAGCCAGAGCCTGCGGACTACCAGCCGTCCATGGACTTCAACCTGGACTATCAAGTTGACATTCAGCAGCTTTTGGCTCCGCTCAGAGGCTTCCTGGATGACCAGGACCTAGAAGACTTGCTGACCAACCAAGCCCTTATGGCGCAAATTCGTCAGCATGGCCAGAAAGAAGCATTAGACCGGGCCCTGACCCGCCTAGTCCTGACCCAGAATCGTCACAAGCGCAAGAGGGTCAAGCAACTGGCCCAGCAATATGGCCTGACCCATTTGCTTAAGAAGAGCAAGCAGGGCTTCCGCCTGCCTTATTGGCCTATGTGGCGCTTGGGGTTGGCGGGGCTTGCCTTTTTACTGGCAGCTATCTTCGGACGCTTTACCGGCTCGGGCCCTAGCCATCCTATTCCGCCACGAAAGCCAGCGGTCGATGTCGGCAAGTTGGCCGTCATTAGCTATGACCCTATTTCCATTCCGAGTTTTATCCTGGACTTGTCCGGCCTAGATCAAATGGGGGAGAGTGGCCGTCTTGAAGGCCCGGAGGGCAATCAGACCCTTTTGATTGGGGAAGAAGAGCGCCTGACCGGCATTAAGCAGTCTTGGTCTGTGACTCGGACTGCCACCCTCTATCAGACCCAGTCCGGTTATGCCCTCCACCTACGGGCCAAGGACAAGCTCATTGATTTCAAGGACTACCAGGCCATGCGCCAGGTGAAAGCCTTCAATGACCAGGGGACCCAGAAACCGGCCCTAGTCGGTCAAGACAAGTCCAGCCAGCAATGGTACCTAGTGGACCTATCTTCGGGTCAGGTCTTAGCTGCCATTAGTGGGACAGCGCCTGAGCAGGGTGACACCAGCATGGGCGTCCACTACAGCCAGCAGGGAGACCTGGTTAAGGCCAAGTGGGAGCGCCTGCCCCAATAAGTTTTTAACCTTTATAGCTAGCAAGCCAGTCTTGCTGGCTTTTTTGTATGGAGCTAGTGGTCCACTCTGGAAAGTGGACCACTAGCTCAGACCAAACCTGCGAATTCCCCTAGTTTCCGGCAAAATCAAAGGAGCTAGTGGCCCAGTCGAGAAAGTGGACCACTAGCTCAGTCAAAATTGGCGAATTCCCCTGGTTTCCGGCAAAAACAAAGGAGCCAGTGGTCCACTCGAGAAAGTGGACCACTAGCTCACGGCAAACCGTCGCTTTGCCCTGGTTTCCGACAAAAACAGAGGAGCTAGTGGTCCACTCTGGAAAGTGGACCACTAGCTCAGTCAAAACCGGCGATTTTCTCTGGTTTCCGGCAAAAACAGAGGAGCCAGTGGACCACTCGAGAAAGTGGGCCACTAGCTCAGACCAAACCGGCACTTTCCCCTTGTTTTCCTGCAAAAACAAAGGAGCTAGTGGTCCACTCGAGAAAGTGTACCACTAGCTCACGCCAAACCTGCGAATTCCCCCGATTTCCGGCAAAAACAAAGGAGCCAGTGGACCACTCGAGAAAGTGGGCCACTAGCTCAGACCAAACCGGCGAATTCCCCTGGTTTCCGGCAAAAACAGAGGAGCCAGTGGACCACTCTGGCAAGTGGACCACTGGCTCACGCCAAAACGGTGAATTTCCCTAGTTTCCGGCAAAAACAAAGGAGCCAGTGGACCACTCGGGAAAGTGGACCACTAGCTCCTCTTATTTTGATGACTATCTGCAAGTCACAAGCCCTTAAGCCCGGCCCAGCCCCAAGGTAAGGGCTTTTCAGTCACTTTCTTTCGCCAAGGCAACAAGAAGATGACAAAAAAACCTTGCAAACGCGACCATGCCTGATTTATCAAGGATATCGCTCCATAAAGCCTATCAGGGCCTAGCACATGTGTTGACAGATGGGCAGACTTTCGATAAACTTTGATTATCAAATAGTTTGATGTTCAAAATAAGTTAAAGGAGTGATAGTGAGTGGACCATTCGACCATTTTTGAAATGAACGAATTTTTGGTCTCTATCTTTAATGAAATTCTGTTAATTGAAGAAACTTCGCTCAAGATGAGTGAGTTTTCGGATTTATCAATCAAGGAAATGCATACGATTGAAGCTATTGGTTTGGGCGGCAACTTGAGCTCTTCGGAGGTGGCTAAGAAAATTGCCATCACCATGGGGACCCTGTCAGTGTCCATCCAAAACTTAGTAAAAAAAGGCTATGTTGAGCGTGTGTCTTCACCCAGCGATCGCCGGGTGGTGCTACTCAAGCTAACTAAGCGGGGTAAATTACTCTATCGGATGCACCGTAAGTTCCACTTGAACATGGTAGCCGAGACCCTAAATGGTATGGAGCCTGAAGAGGCAGCCACCCTAGTTAAGGGCCTACGTAATTTACATCGTTTCTTGGACAACGCTAAACAACGATTAGGAGAGTAAGATGAGTCGTATTATTGCAACAGGTGCTTATTTACCTGGACAAGCCTGGTCCAACGACCACTTAATCAATGCTTATCAACTAGAATCCAGTGACGAGTGGATTGTCCAACGGACAGGGATTCACCAACGTTACTTCGCAGCTGAGCACGAAACCGTCGCGATGATGGCGAGTGAGGCGGCCAAGCAATTATTGAAGAATTTATCCCCTGACATTGTCAGCCAAATTCGTCATATTGTCGTCGCAACCATGTCGGCTAAGGCTGCGACCCCATCAATTGCCTGCCAAGTGCAAGCCATGATTGGGGCCGAAGGGGCTTGGGGCTTTGACCTCAACGGCGCCTGTTCTGGTTTTGTAATGGCGATGGAAGTAGCCAACCGCCTGGCAGCTAGCCAGACCCAAGGTTACACCCTGGTCATCGGTGCTGAGAAGATGAGTCAGATTGTGGATCTGACAGACCGTACCACTGCCGTCTTGTTCGGTGATGGGGCAGGGGCTGTCCTGATTCAACACGATGGTCAAGAACTCAGCGGCTATGCTAGTCAAGTCTTTGCCCAAGGAACAGGGGGCGCGGCCATTGAGGTCCATGAAGCGTCCGATGGTCAGTGGGCTATGCAGATGCAAGGGCGTGACGTCTTCAATTTCGTCAAACGAACCGTCATCAAAACCCTAGCAAACTTTATTGAGCAGAATGATTTTGATATTGACTATTTGATTTGTCACCAAGCGAACCAACGCTTGTTAAATCTGATTGCGGACAAGTTGTCCCTAGAAGAAAGCAAGGTGCCTGCCAATATTGCCCAAGCGGCCAATACCTCAGCAGGCTCTATCCCAATTCTCCTAGACCAACTGGTTCGTGACGGGCGATTGCGACTGGATGGAACGCAGTCCATTATCCTAAGTGGCTTCGGTGCTGGCTTAGCCTGGGGTCACCTACACCTTTCCATCTAAGAATCAAAAAATATTATCTATTTAATGGAGGATCATTATTATGACATTTGAAAAAGTACAAGCGATTATTGCTAACCAATTAGGGATCGACGAAGCAGAAGTACAATTAACCACTGACTTCGAAAACGACTTGAAAGCTGACAGCTTAGACGTATTCCAAATCATCAGCGAAATCGAAGATGAATTAGACATCACGATCGACACTGACCAAAACTTGAAGACTGTTCAAGACTTAGTAAACTACATCGACTCTTTATAATCTATTTTTCTTAAAGTTAGGACTGAAGGTATGAAAACAGCTATTACGGAGTTATTAAACATTGAATATCCAATTGTTCAAGGCGCAATGGCTTGGGTAGCAGACGCTGATTTAGCAAGCGCGGTATCAAATGCAGGCGGCTTAGGGGTGATCGGGACTGGTCACGACAACGTGGACACAGTTCGCGCTAAGGTAGAGGCAATGTTTGCCAAAACCGACAAACCTTTCGCTGTCAATGTAATGTTATTGAACCCACATGTGGAAGAAGTGGTAGACTACTTAATCGCATCTGGCGTCAAAATCATTACCACTGGTGCAGGTAACCCAAGTAAGTACATGCAGCGCTTCGAAGAAGCGGGCATTAGCCTGATTCCAGTAGTAGCGTCTGTGGCCTTGGCCAAACGTATGGAACGCATCGGAGCCAAAGCAGTGGTCGTCGAAGGTATGGAAGCAGGGGGCCACATCGGCAAACTGACCACCATGGCCTTGGTCCCACAAGTGGTGGATGCCGTTAATATCCCAGTCATCGCTGCCGGCGGGATTGGGGACGGACGTGCCATGGCAGCAGCCTTCATGTTGGGGGCTTCCGCGGTTCAAGTGGGGACTCGCTTTGTCGTGGCGCATGAGTCTAACGCTCATGACAACTTCAAGCAAGCCATCATTAAGGCCAAAGACATCGAAACCGTCGTGACCGGTCAAATTACCGGCCACCCAGTACGGGTCTTGCGTAACGCCTTAACCACCGAATACCTGCAAGCGGAAAAAGAAGAAACCAGCAAGGCAGAGCCAGACTTTGAACGATTGAACAAAATCGGTAAAGGCGCCCTCCGCCGTGCGGTAGTCGAAGGTGACGTTAAGACAGGTTCCCTTATGGCCGGCCAGATTGCTGGTTTGGTCTCTAAGGAACAATCCTGTCACGACATCATCCAAGAATACTTGGCAGAATGCCGTCAGACCATTCAAGCCAAACTTGACATGGTCAATCAATAATTGATATTTCCTTTCCTGCTGGCCGGCACCCCCTAGCTGGTCAGTAGGCGAACCAAAGAGCTTGCTCTGACTTTATCCCTCTTAGGAGTGAGCTCTGGCCTTCGGGCCTTTTATATTATGAACGCAAACAAAACGAACGATAACTGAGGATAGGAGTCAGTGTATGAAACTAGCACTTATCTTTAATGGCCAAGGTGCCCACTATGCGGGCATGGGAATGGACTTCGACCGTCAATTTCCCCAAGCCAGCGCTGTCTATGAGCAGGCAGAAGCGGTGACCGGTTGGCCCTTAAGAGAATGGATCCAACAAGAACCTGAACGCTTCGGCCAGACCCGCTATGCCCAAGTCGCCATTACGTCGACCAGCCTAGCCATCTACCGTAGCATCCAAGACTTGTTACCTCCTGTAAGCTATATGGCCGGATTGAGCCTAGGTGAATATTCCGCCCTGGTTGCCAGTGGTGCCCTAGACCAAGCCAGCGCCTTTGCCTTATTGCAGGAACGTGGCGAACTCATGTCCAGACAATGCCAAGCCCTAGCCAGCGACAGTCCATGCCAAATGGCGGCGGTTATGGGTGTGCCTTATGAAGAATGTCAAGCCTTGGTAGCCCAAGTGGCCGATCAAGAGCCGCTCTACATTGCCAATATCAACTCTTCAGCCCAAATCATCGTGGCTGGGACCATTGCGGCGGTTGAGCGCTTCAAGGAAATCGCCAAAGCTGCCGGCTACAAGAAAGTCATCCCCCTCAAAGTCGAAGGACCTTTCCATAGTCCCTTGATGGCCAATGCCCAAGAAGCCATGGCCCAAGCCCTGGAGAAAGTGACCTTTAAGCAAGGGGACGTGCCCGTCATCAGTAACACCACGCTAGACCTTCATCAGCCTGAAAGCCTCTCCCAAGTACTTGTTCGACATCTTGTTGAGCCAGTTTACTGGAAGCAAACCATTGATAAATTGGTTGAAGAAGGTGTGACTCACCTAGTTCAAATCGGTCCCGGCAATACCTTAGCTGGCCTGCTCAAACGCGAAGGCCTGCCCCTCAAGGTACAAGTCCTGGACAAAGTCGAAGACCTCGACGCCCTCAAAAACTTTTTAACGGAGGAAGAATAAATGACCTTAACCTGTTTGATTACGGGCAGCTCCCGCGGGATTGGCTTAGCCATTGCCCACCACTTAGCGGCTAAAGGCCACCGTGTCATCTTGAACAGCCGTAGTCCCATTGCCCCTGAAATCTTAGCCCAATTTGACGGCTATGAGCAACCAGTCTTACAAGCGACTGGCGACATCAGCCAATTCGACGTGGCCAAGCAATTAGTGGACGACCTCTATGACCAAGGCGTCCAAGTAGACGTATTGGTCAACAATGCCGGTATTACCCGCGATGGTTTGGTTATGCGCATGAGCGAAGAAGACTTCAACGCCGTCATCCAAACCAACTTGAACGGCTGCTTCAACATGTGCCGTCACTTGACCCCACGTCTCTTGAAGCAAAAGGGCGGCCGCATTATCAACATGACTTCCGTTGTAGGGGTTATGGGGAATGCGGGCCAGGTCAACTATGCTGCCTCTAAGGCTGGTATGATTGGGTTGACCAAGTCCCTAGCCCGCGAAGTGGCTAGCCGTGGCATCACCGTCAATGCCATCGCCCCAGGCTTTATCGAAACTGACATGACCGATCAATTATCTGATCGCGTCAAGGAAGCCATGTTAGGCCAAATCCCACTCAAACGCTTTGGCCAAGTGGAACATATCGCTAAAACAGTCGACTTCTTAATCGACAATGACTACATCACAGGCCAAGTCATCGAAGTCAACGGTGGCTTGCACATCTAAGGTCTGATTCCTAGACCCGCACTACAGGAGGTAATTATGCAACGAGTTGTCGTAACAGGTTTGGGGACTGTCTCCCCAATTGGTAACAATGTCGCCGCATTCTGGGACAGCATGCGCCATGACAAGGGCGGTATCGCGCCTATCACTAAATTCGACCACAGTGGCTCTAGCGTCTCTGTGGCCGCTGAAGTCAAAGACTTCGACCCAAGCCCAGTCTTAGACCGTCGGGAAACCCAACGGATGGACTTCTTCTCCCAATATGCCGTAGTAGCATCAGTAGAAGCCGTCAAAGACTCAGGCTACCAGATTGAAGACAATGCCCACCGGGTAGGGGTCTTAGTCAGCTCTGGGATCGGGGGCTTAATCGAAATCGAAAAAGGCATCCGTAAGATGATTGAGAAGGGCGCTAAACGTATTCCGCCACTCTTCGTGCCACTGACCATCGGGAACATGGCCTCTGGTAATATTTCCATGAAGTTAGGCATCAAGGGCCCAAGCTTGGACATCGTGACAGCCTGTGCCTCTGCCACTAACTCTATCGGGGAAGCCTTCCTCAAGATCAAGACAGGCCTCTTAGATGCCTGCTTGGCAGGTGGGGCAGAAGCTACCATCTGTGAAATCGGGATTGGTGGCTTCGCAGCCTTGACAGCCCTGTCCACCAACCAAGACCCAGCCACTGCTTCCCGTCCTTTTGACAAGGACCGCGATGGCTTCGTTATGGGTGAAGGGGCCGGTGTCCTCTTCCTGGAATCCCTGGAGTCTGCCCAAGCTCGTGGCGCCCACATCTATGCTGAATTAGTGGGTTACGGGGCTAACTCAGACGCCTACCACATGACTGCTCCAACCCCAGACGGGTCTGGCGCCGGTGAATGTATCAAGCAAGCCTTGGCTATGGCCGGGCTTAGCGCTGAAGACGTGGACTACATCAATGCCCACGGGACCAGCACCCCAACCAATGACAAGGGCGAAACCCAAGCCATCAAGTATGCTTTGGGCGATGCAGCTTACAAAGTGGCTGTATCCAGCTCTAAGGGCCACTTCGGTCACCTCTTAGGTGGTGCCGGTGGGGTAGAAGCCATTGTCTGCGTTAAGGCCTTGGAAGAAGGTTTCGTACCAGCGACCCTCGGTCTAGAAAATCCAGAAGAAGGCTGTGACCTGGACTATGTCCCAGGCCATGGACGCCAACAAGACATCCAAGTTGCCCTGTCTAACTCCCTGGGCTTTGGCGGTCACAATGCGGTCCTCGCCTTCAAACGATGGGATGGTAAGTAAGCATGCAATATGAAGAACTCGTCAAATTAATCGACAAACTCGACCAGTCTAGCCTGGCCTACTTCGAATTCACCAATGACAATGAGCGTCTGCTCCTGGCTAAGGAAGTGCCACAAGTGGCAGCGCCAGCCCCAGTCGTGGTGACCGATGTAACCGAATCTGCTGCCCTAACAGCCCCAGCTAGCCTGGCGTCCCCAGCCCCTGTGGCGGCGCCTGAAGTGGTAGAAGCGCCTGCTGCTCCTGCGCCAGCACCAGAAGCCGCTGGTAAGGAGGTGCCAGCCCCTATGGTAGGGGTGGTTTACCTGCAAGCCAACCCTGATGCGGATCCTTACGTGCAAGTAGGCGACAGCGTCAAGAAGGGCCAAGTCCTCTGCTTGATTGAAGCCATGAAGCTCATGAATGAGATTGTGGCCCCTCAAGACGGCGTGGTCTCTGCTATCTTAGTTGAAAATGAAAACATCGTGGAATACGGCCAAGCCCTCTTCCGCATTAGCTAATCTGATTGAAACATCACCCCCAAAGAAAAGAGGAATAAACATGACTTTATTAACTGCTCAACAAGTAATGGACATTATCCCTAACCGTTACCCAATCTTCTTCATCGACGCTGTGGATGAGTTGATTCCAGGTGAAAAAATCGTCTGCCGTAAGAACGTGACCATCAACGAACAAGTCTTCCAAGGTCACTTCCCAGGCGAGCCTGTTTTACCAGGTGTCTTCATCTGTGAAGCTTTAGCTCAAGCCGGTTCTATCCCACTCTTGCAAATGGAAGGCTTCCAAGGCAAGACCGCTTACCTAGGTGGCTTGAACAAGGTAAAATTCCGTCAAAAGGTAGTACCTGGTGACGTGCTTCGTCTCCAAGTAGACATCGTCAAATTGCGTAAGAACGCAGGGATTGGTTACGGCCAAGCCTTCGTTGGCGACAAAAAAGTTGCGGAAGCAGAAATGACCTTCATTATCGGAGCAAAATAATATGTTTAAAAAAGTGTTAGTCGCCAACCGTGGTGAGATTGCAGTCCGAATCATTCGGGCCCTGCGCGAAATGAATATTACGTCGGTGGCGGTCTATAGCGAGGCAGACCGGGAGGCCCTTCATACCCAATTAGCGGATGAAGCCATCTGTATCGGGCCTGCCAAGGGCTTAGACTCCTACGCCAACCCAGTGGCCATTCTGTCCGCTGCCATGGTGACGGGGGCTGACGCCATCCACCCAGGCTACGGCTTCTTATCCGAGCGTAGCGATTTCGTTGCCCTCTGTGAAGAGGTCAATATCAAATTCATTGGCCCTAAGAGCCACATTATCGAAGCCATGGGGAACAAGCAAAATGCCCGCAACACCATGAAGGCAGCCGGCGTGCCTATCACGCCAGGTTCCGACGGCTTGGTGCATAGCTTAGAAGAAGCCCATGCCATCGCCCAAAAGATTGGCTTCCCCTTGATTATCAAGGCAGCCGACGGTGGGGGCGGTAAGGGTATGCGCCGGGTGGAAGATCCTAAGGATTTTGAAGCCCTCTTCCTCCAAGCCCAGAACGAAACCCAGTCGGTCTACGGTAACCAAGATCTCTACATCGAGAAAATCATCTACCCAGCCCGCCATATCGAAGTCCAACTTCTGGGCGACGAGCATGGCCATGTCATCCACCTGGGTGAACGGGACTGCTCCCTGCAACGTAATAACCAGAAGGTTATTGAGTTTGCGCCCGCTGTCTGCCTAGATGAGGACACTCGTCAGGCCATCTGTGGGGCAGCCGTTAAGGCCGCTTCGGCCATTGGCTACACCAATGCCGGGACCATCGAGTTCCTCTTGGCTGACAATGGCGAATTCTACTTCATGGAAATGAACACCCGTCTGCAAGTGGAGCATCCGGTAACCGAGATGATTACCGGGGTGGACATCGTCCAAGAACAGATTAAAATCGCCATGGGTCAACCCCTCTCTTATCAACAAGAGGACATTGTCTTGTCAGGGTTTGCCATTGAGTGCCGCTTGAATGCGGAAGACCCGCTCCACCAATTCCGTCCGGCTGCTGGCCATATCAAGCAGCTAGTCCTACCGTCTGGCGGTATGGGCTTGCGGGTGGAGTCTGGAATCTATCCTCAATACACCTTGCCACCTTTCTATGATTCCATGATTGCTAAAATCATTGTCCACCAACCTAATCGTGAGGCGGCCTTCCGACTCATGGAACGGGCCCTCTATGAAGTGGCCGTGGATGGACTGGTAACCAACGTGGAACTGCTAGAAGCCATGGTGGCGGATTCCCACATCCAAGCGGATGATTACCACACCAAGTGGTTAGAAGAAAGCTTCATGCCAGCCTGGCTGGACTTCCAGAAAGAGGCTGAAGCAACAGAGGAGGCCTAGTAAATGGCATTATTTCGTCGTAATAAAACCATTCAATTGAATGCGGACGCCGTAGCAAAATATTCGGATAAGGTCGCTCAAATCCCAGATGATTTGATGGCTCGTTGTCCTAAGTGCCACAAGGTCTACTTCACCAAGCAGAAGCCTGAGGACTACTGCTGCATGCACTGCCACCACCATTTGCCATTTCCGGCTATGGAACGGATTGACTGGTTAGTGGATGAGGGCAGCTTCCAAGAAATCAACGCTGATCTCTGGAATGATAATCCCCTAGGTTTTCCTAAGTATTCTGAAAAATTAGCCAAGCTGCAGGAAGCGACGGGTCTTAAGGAGGCCATCGTGACTGGGACAGGCCGCCTGGACGGCCATGACTTGGCCCTAGGCGTCATGGATAGCCGCTTCGTCATGGCTTCCATGGGGACGGCCGTGGGGGAGAAGCTGGTTCGGCTCTTTGACCTGGCCACCGCCCAAGGCCTGCCGGTTGTGCTCTATATCGCCTCAGGTGGGGCCCGCATGCAGGAAGGCATTCTGTCCCTCATGCAAATGGCCAAGGTCAGCCAAGCCGTAGCCCGTCATTCGGCGGCCGGCGGCTTCTACTGTGCCGTCTTGACCCATCCGACGACCGGTGGGGTCACGGCCAGCTTCGCCATGCAGGGTGACGTCATCTTGGCTGAGCCGGATGCGACGGTCGGCTTTGCCGGCAAACGGGTAATCGAGCAGACCCTGCGCAAGCCTTTGCCTGATGATTTCCAGGCGGCTGAGACCGTCCTAGGCTATGGCTTTATCGACCAAATCGTGCCCCGCGACCGCCAAAAGCGGATGCTGGCGCAACTCTTGACCATTCACGAGGGAGGGAAGGCTGAATGAAGGCTTATCAAATTGTCCAAAAAGCCCGCGACATTAAGCGTATCTCCACCTCGGATGTGATTGGGGCCCTCTGTGGCGACGACTTCATCGAGTGCCATGGCGACCGCATTATGGGCGATGACGCGGCCATTATTGGCGGCGTAGGCATGGTGGACGACCAGCCCATGACCATCATCGGCATTCAAAAGGGCAAGACCACCAAGGAAAACATCAAGCGCAACTTCGGTTCAGCCAGTCCTGCTGGCTACCGCAAGGCCCAACGCCTTATGAAGCAGGCCGAGAAATTTGGCCGGCCTATCCTGACCCTCATTAACACGGCCGGCGCCTTCTGTTCGCCTGAGTCCGAGGAAAATGGGATTGGGGAAGCCATTGCCTCTTCCTTGTTGCTTATGAGTGAACTGACCGTACCGACCATCGCCATTATTCTGGGCGAGGGCGGGAGCGGCGGTGCCATTGCCCTGGCCCTAGCCGACCAAGTCTGGATGCTGGAGAACGCTATTTACTCGATCTTGTCGCCTGAAGGCTTCGCTTCGATTTTATGGAAAGACGCCAAACAAGCCGGCAAGGCCGCCGACATGATGAAATTAACGGCGACTGAACTCTTGGACTTGAAGGTCATCGACCGCATCGTGCCTGAGACCTACAACTCCAAGCCCGTGGAAAATGACGTCCTCTTAGAGCGCCTCAGCCACTTGATTAAGCGCGAATTCAAAAAACTAGGCCAAAAAACGGCCCAAGAGCGCCTGGCCCAACGCCAAGACCGCTTCAAGCAATTTTAAGAATTGTGACAGCCCGGGCCTAGCCCGGGCTTTTTGTGTGGAGAGGGGCGGCGGGAGCTGGGGAGCTTTCTGTGGAAGAGCCCCAAGCCCCCAAAAAGGCAGAAAGTAGTCTAGGAAAGGCGGAAATTATTCCGGAAGAAGGCCGAAACAGGGCCAAAAGCCTGGAAAAGGCGCGAGCCAGTGGTCCACTTTGAAGAGTGGACCACTAGCTCCCTAGGAAGAGGCCGAAACTGGGTCAAAAGCCCGAAAAATGTGTGAGCCAGTGGCCCACTCTGGGGAGTGGACCACTGGCTCCCCGTGAAGGATCCGAAACAGGTCCAAAAGCCTGGAAAAGGCGCGATCCAGTGGCCCACTCTGGAGAGTGGACCACTAGCTCCCTGGGAAGGGTCCGAAACAGGGTCAAAAGTCTGGAAAAGATGTGAGCCAGTGGCCCACTTTAGAGAGTGGACCACTAGCTGCCTAGGAAAGGTCCGAAACAGGGTCAAAAGCCTGGAAAAGCCGCGAGCCAGTGGCCTACTTTGGAGAGTGGACCACTAGCTCCCTGGGAAAGGGCCGCAACTAGGTCAAAAGCCCGAAAAGGCGCGAGCCAGTGGCCCACTTTGGAGAGTGGACCACTAGCTCACAAGGAAGAGGCCGAAACAGGGCCAAAAGTCCGGAAAAGACGTGAGCCAGTGGCCCACTCTGTCGAGTGGACCACTGGCTCGCTGGGAGAGGGCTGAAACCTTGTAAGAATCCCCCTTTCCACTATAGCTGAGCCCTATAACCCGTCATAGAAACTAAATGATTGACTATTGGCGGCAAAAGGGCTAGAATATTCTCATGATGATTAGAATGAAAACCCAATAGGAGGTTCTTTAATGAAATTAAAAGCATTGAAACGTTCCGCCCTTGTGGCGACTTTATTGGCTAGCTTTGTGGCTGGCCCTGTGACAAGCTTTGCCCAACCAGCTGGCGTTGACGCCTCTGTAGAGCAAAAGCTCAGCATCGCAACCCAAGGGGAGCTGGCTACTTTGGACAGCGCCCTCTACAATGACGTGCCAAGTTCCGACATGATCGGTCAGGTCTTCGAAGGTCTTTACCGGGTTAAGAACGGGACCGAAGTGGAGTTTGGCCAAGCTGAATCAGTCAAAGTTTCTGACGACGGCTTGACCTACACCTTTACCTTGCGCGACGGCCTCAAATGGAGCGACGGCAGCCCGGTGACGGCGGCCGACTTCGAGTACAGCTACCAACGTCTGGCCGATCCTAAGTCTGGTGCCAGCGTCCAATCGGTTGACGTCTTCAAGAACGCAGCCGCAGTCCGCAAAGGTGAAAAAGAAGTCTCCGAATTAGGGGTCAAAGCCTTAGACGACAAGACACTTGAAGTGACCTTAGAATACCCAGCGCCATACTTGCCAAAACTCTTGTCTGGTAGCCGCTACATGCCTGTCAGCAAGGCGGTTCACAGCGCCAAGGCCGACAAGTACGGGACCAGCGCTGACAATGTGGTCACCAACGGTCCTTTCACCATTCAAGACTGGAACGGGACCAACCTGGAGTGGAAATTGGTCAAGAACGACAACTACTGGGATGCGGCCAACGTTTACCTTAAGGATGTCCAAGTTCAAGTCATCAAAGAAAACTCCACTGGTGCCGACCTCTTCGATGCTGGCCAGTTGGACTACACCACTTTGACTGATCAATTTGTCCAAGAATACACTGGGGCGGATGATTTCCATACTGCTTCTAAGGCCACCATCGGTTACCTCAGCTTCAACACCCAACGGGAAGCGACCGCTAATGCCGACTTACGTCGCGCCATTGCCCAAGCTTTCGACAAGCAAGTCTACGCAGACTCCGTCATCCAAGACGGCTCCAAGGTCCTCAACAACCAAGTGCCTAAGGACTTCGACGTCAACGAGGCAGGCGAGGACTACCAAACAGCGGCTGGCCCAATGTTAGAGTATAACTTGGAAGCAGCCCAAGCTGACTGGGCTAAGGCCAAAGCAGCCCTAGGCAAGGACACCATTGAATTGCAATTACTGACTTCTGACGTTGGCTTGTCCAAGCGGACCGCTGAGTTCTTGCAGGCCCAATTAGAAGCCAACTTGCCAGGTCTCAAGTTGACCATTTCCAGCGTACCCCTCAAGAACCGTCTAGAGTTCCAACGTCAATCTGACTTTGACATCTTCTACGGGACTTGGGCGCCAGACTATCAAGATGCCCTTAACTTTATTGAGCAGTACAAGACTGGCGGCGGCATTAATTTCGCGAAATATTCCAATGCAGAATACGACAAACTAGTGGAGCAAGCCCGCAACGAATACGCCAAGGACCCAGCTAAGCGTCGCCAAGCCTTAATCCAAGCCGAAGTCATCGGTATTAAGCAAGACGCAGTCGCTGCGCCAATCTATCAATCTGCTACTTCTTACCTACTCAAAGCCCGCGTGAAAAACTTCGAAGTCATGCCATTCGGCCGTACCATCAACCTACGTCCGGTCTACGTGACAGAGTAATAAGGAAAAGAAAGCAGAGAAAAGCCCGCACTCCGGTGCGGGCTTTTTGTGTGGCGTGGGAGGGGTTTGGGGATGGGGCAGAAGCTAGGACAGGGCGGAACATGGGCCATAAGCTAGGGAAAGCCGCGAGCTTCCAGGAAAAGGGCAGAAAATGGGTCAAAAGCCGGAAAAGGTGAGAGCTAGTGGTCCACTCTCTAAAGTGGACCACTAGCTCCCTGGGAAAGGGCCGAAACTAGGCCAAAAGTCCCGAAAAGTAGTGAGCCAGTGGTCCACTCATTCTAGTGGACCACTAGCTCCCTGGGAAAGTGCGGAAACCGGGTCAAAAGCCTTTTAAAGCCGCGAGCCAGTGGACCACTCTTTCGAGTGGACCACTAGCTCCCTGAAAAGAGGGCCGAAACTGGGTCAAAAGCCCGAAAAGTCGTGAGCCAGTGGACCACTCCGTCGAGTGGCCCACTAGCTCCCCGGGAAAGTGCGGAAACTAGGTCAAAAGCCCGGAAAGGCGCGAGCTATTAGACCACTAGCTCCCTTTGCCTGCGGACTAATGAATCTGCACGGGCTGGTCAGGATTTTCTAGCAAGTCATGCAGCTTGAGGTGGGGCTGGGCGATGGCGTAGGGCACGTTGGCGCCGTGACCGTGGGCTTGCTGCTGAGCATAATGGGCCAGCAGCTTGGTCACAAGCTTGGGATTGGCGTCCTCTCCCAGAAAATCCAGCACCGCCCTCCTTGTGATGGCCTGGTCAGGATGCAAGAGGGCAAACTCATAGAGGGCCCGCAAGTAGCAACGCGACTTGTTTTCACTGAAAGCACAAGCGGGGCAGCTGCACTTATAGCGCGATTGTTCTAGCGGCCCCCAGCCACATTTCCCACAAAGCAACCCCCGCCGCAGCAACTGCTCTTCGACCGGTGCCAGTTGACGCGGCCGGTGCGGGTTTTGGAATTGCCAGGGGCTGAGCGCCCTGAAGTAGAGGGACTGGCTGGCCAGAGGCGGTATGCTAGCTAGCTGTCCGAGCAGGTCCAGCCACTGGGCGTAGGTCAGAAAATGGGCCGGCGTCCCCTCTAGGGCGAGTTGGTCGTCTGTGAAAATGAGCAGGGCCCGGATAGGAATAGGTGGCAGATGGCAACTTTCGATAAATTGACGCAAGTCCTCAACATGATTTTCAATTTGATTGACTAAATTGTGGTGGTAGGGTCGATCATTTAGCAAACTTTTTTTGCCTAGGTAGCGGAAGGAGCCCGAGTAGTGCTTGACCTCCAGCAGCAACAAGCAATCCGGCAAGACCAAGACCCCATCCAACTGGCTGCCCCGAGTCGCCGGCCCCTCCCGGCTAGGTAGCCAGACATCCTGCAGATAAATCGAGCTCAAGCCGGCCGCCTGGATACTGGCGTCCAGCCGACACTCCCCCTCGTAACCTTTTCGCAGACGGGCCAGCCTTCGTTGGTCCGAATCATTCAGTTCAAAACGCTGACTAAGCAGCTGATAAAAGTAGAAATCCCAAGTCGGCGGTCGCATGCCGCATTCTCCTTTCGGTGTGAAAATGTATCTTCATATATAAATACCCGAAAAGGGGCCTTTTTGCACGAAAGCTCGAGATAAAAAGTTGATGAGAAGCTAGGAAAAGGGCAGGAAGCCGGATTAAAAGGCTAGGAGAGAGGCGGAAACTAAGGCAAAGTTGCCGCAAAGTCGCGAGCCAGTGGTCCACTCCGTCGAGTGGACCACTAGCTCCCTGGAAAAGTGCGGAAACTAGGCCGAAAGCCCCGCAAAGCCGTGAGCCAGTGGTCCACTCCGTCGAGTGGACCACTAGCTCCTGGGAAAAGTGCCGAAACTGGGTCAAAAGCCCAAAAAGCCGCAAGCCAGTGGTCCACTCTTTCGAGTGGACCACTAGCTCCCTGGAAAAGTGCGGAAACTGGGTCAAAAGCCCCGAAAAGCCGTGAGCCAGTGGTCCACTCCGTCGAGTGGACCACTAGCTCCCTGGAAAAGTGCGGAAACTGGGTCAAAAGCCCGAAAAGCCGTGAGCCAGTGGACCACTCCGTCGAGTGGACCACTGGCTCCCTAAGAACAAGGCAGCAACCAAAAAGCCCCCCCAGCACCACACCAAAAAAGTTACAGCCAGGTTACAATCCCCGCCCTAGATAACAAACTTGCGTCAGCTTGGGGCGGGATCCTTTAAAGCTGATTAACATCTGGGGCATTTTCCCCACAGGAGCGTCTAATTAGGGTATGATAAATACGTGACACGAGGTGGAGGGTCTCTGGCCACGCCAAGTTTGGCGGCTTTTCCTAGCTTAATAGGTCTAGGTCAGCAAGTCTGGCTTATTCCTGGTCAGGCAAGTCCGGCTTTCCGGAGCTCAAGCCCGGCTTTCAGAAGTTCAAGCCAAGCTTTCCGAAGTTTCAGCAAGCCAAGCTTCCAGGAGCTCACGCAAGTCCAGCGCCTACCCACTAAAAGAATTTAACGTCTGCGCCCGAGGGCGTGTGCGATGTATAAAGGAGATATCTATATGAAGAAGACACTTAAAGTGGTGACTGCCTTAACCGTGTTAGGTTTCGCAGCACAACAAGCAACTGCCTTAGCCGTAGATTATTCTGATGCGTCTGTTACCGGCTGGGTTCAACGGACGGTTGAACATGTCCGCAACTCTGTAACCAACTCACAATACTATGTGGTACAGTGGGGCGACACCTTATGGACCATTTCTCAGGCCTTAGATGTGCCAACAGAATCTTTAGTCGGTCTTAACGGCATTGCCAACCCAGACTTGATTATTGCAGGGTCTGTTATCTACTATAACCCAAGCGCTAACACCGTGACCTTAGACGACCGTCAAGGGAACGTGGAAACCGTTCAAGCGGATACCCACCAACAAGTGGCTGCTGAAACTGTTCCACAAGAAGTTTTAGCGGAAGCAAGCCAACAACCAGTTGACTTGTCACCTGTAACTCAAGTTCATCAAGCGCCAACGGCTTCTGCCGCTGCTTTCCAAGAAGCACAAGCCGCAGCTGCGGCGCAAGCCCAAGCGCAAGCTCAACCAGTTGCTGAGCCTGCCAGCGCCCAAGAGCAAGCAAGCCAATCTTCTGAGTCTCAATTCCAAGCTGCTAGCGAAGTCAACGCGCCAGTTTCAGTTGAAGAAAGCTCAAGCCCTGTTGCGGAATCTACAGCTCCTGTAGCTGAAAGCCCAGCGCCAGTTGAAGAAGCGTCAGCGACGCCAGCTGCACCAGCAGTCGAGGAATCTTCTGAGCAAGCTGCCCCAGCTGCCGAAGAAAGCAAGACCGAAGAAACTACAAGCAACAGCTCAAGCTCAGGCTACCAAGGGATCCAATCCGCAGCCAAAGAATGGATTGCGCAGAAGGAATCCGGTGGTGACTACAACGCAGTCAACCCATCAGGTCGTTACATCGGCCGTTACCAATTAACTGCTGAGTACTTGAACGGTGACTACTCCATTGAGAACCAAGAACGCGTCGCTGACGAATACGTTAAGAACCGTTACGGTTCTTGGGAAGCAGCCAAAGTCTTCTGGGAAGCCAACGGCTGGTACTAAGAAATGCAAGAGAGACGGGAAGTTTAGCTTCCCGTCTTTTTTTGTGCAAAAGAATAGCCAGTTTTCCTAAGCTAAGTAGGAAATAACCTGGCTAATGTCTTATGATTGTTGATAGAGATGATGGTTCTCAAATTGATAGACTTTTTGGCAAAGGCGCTGAATATCCGCCTGATAATGTGAAGCCATTAAAATGGTAATACCGCGGGCGGCCAAGTCTTCAACTACTTGATAAATTTGTTGGAGACCTTCTTTATCTAGACCATTAAAGGGCTCATCTAGGATGACTAGGTCAGGCGCTTCCATGATGGCCTGGGCTATGCCGAGGCGCTGTCTCATACCGAGAGAATAGGTGCTAACTTTTTTATGGCGTGCTTGGTAGAGACCAACACTTTGGAGGACCGCTTCTACTTGTGCGCGGTCAATGGTTCGACGAATGGCCGCTAGTTGTTCAAGATTGGCTTGTCCACTGAGATAGGGGATGAAGCCCGGTTTTTCTAGGAGAATGCCGACATTTTGGGCAATTTCTACATCACGGCCAATCACTTGATTGGCAATTTGAATCTGCCCAGCTTGAATCTTTTGAAGACCCACAATGCACTTAAAGAGAACCGTTTTGCCACAGCCATTATGTCCCACTAATCCAACAATCTGACCAGGTTCTGCAGTTAAGCAAACATCTTCAAAAACCAGGTCATTTTTGAATCGCTTGGTGACCTTGTCTAAGGATAGAAATGCTGTCATGATATACCTCCTAGTATTGAATACGGTAATGGCGGGAGAGGAAATAGGCCAAGAGGCCAGCTAGAAAAATAGCAAAGCCAGCAAGACAAAGTCCAATATAGCTAAGCGAAGGAAGGGCCGCGTTCTGCTCATTGGCGATATTCGATAACCCAACCCAAGAAAGAACTGTTATGCGATAAAAGTCAAATTCTTGAATATAGCCCCCTAGTAGCTGCACACTGATTAAAGTAGAGACGAAGAAGCTCCCTAAACGATCTTGGATAAGATTGAGTAGAAAGGCTCCTAAGGCGAAGAGACTTGTGATTGGCAGGAGCACTAGTAATTGTCGCCAAATGGCGGTCCAAGGATTCAATTGTGACTGAATATAGTAATCATACTTAAGTGTCAATTCAAAAGGCAGACCAAATTGTGGCTGTTGACCTAAGCTCCCTAAAATCTTACCCCAACGAGAGTCAAAACGTAGGTGTCCTACTAACATGACTTCTAAGAAGAGAAGATAGCATAAGAGAAAGACCAAGAGGCTTATGACAATCGCCACAAGATAAGCTAATAGCCAAACCCGCTTGCCAGTTCGTAAAATCAGTTGCATTTGCTGTTCACTGCGATCTGGCAGGGGCGCGAAGAGTAGTGCCAGGGCAACAAATAAAACCATAATGCGAAAACTATTGGACAAGAAAAAAACGAAAAAGCCAAGGTGTATGGTCTCGTGAAAATGGTTAGCCATTGCTCGAAGGCCCAGTAATTCAGGGAGGCTGAAGCCAATAACTAATAGTAAGGAAATAAGAAAACGGCTAGAGATAATGGTGCGTCTAACTTGTTGAAGACATAAATTCCAAAACATTTAATCCTACCTCCTTCCTAGATAGCAAATTGGTAGCGTCCGATTATTCGCTTCTTAAGTGCTCGGTGTAGCAGATAATAAGCGAGTAGGATGTAGAGGATTAAATAAGCCAACTGATGGGCCAAAACAGGTAGCAGCTGATTATTGTACATTCCTTTCAAGGCAGTAATCTCAGGAGTAAAAATGTTAAGAGGATTCACCATATACCAAACAAGCTTCATGCGGAAGAGCGCATAAAACAAGAGGGGACTAATAGTCAAGAAGAGAATATTATCTGTGAACATAGCCAGCCCCATGACCACTAAGAGCGTGCAAGAAGTAGTTGCCCATTGCAGAAAATATGGAATCAAATAGTAGAAACCAACCCAAGGGCTTCCAAGTAGATGAGCTCCAGGGTATTGGGTGAGAAGTTGACTTAAGATTCGCCCATCGGTCGAAGCGATAGGAACGAAGCAAGCAAAAAAAGCCAAAGACAAGATGTAACCCAAGCCTACAACAGCACCTGTCATTAGCAGGGCTTCAGCTACTAGAATGGCGAGACTCCGCCAAGAAGATTTGCGAACTAGCCATAGCGAGAGATAGCTACTATCAAGTTGATAAAAGAATGTGCGAATCACTGGAAATAGCGCGATGACTTGAAGAATAGAGCGAGCATCGGTTGCCCGATAGGTTCGATTGAGGAAATACAGGGCTGGCATGCCCCCCCCTCGCTGATACTCGCTATAAAGTGGCATGCAGAGAAAGTAGGCATAGAGCCCTACTGCAAGCCAAAAGTCCCAACGCCTAAAGATAGAGCTAGTTAGACGTAAAACGAGTTTCATCGTAGCAACTCCTTCTCTGTTTGCGGGCTGAAGTAGAGGTTCATATCAAAGAGTTCTGTATCATTTTGTTCAGATTCTGTGACACGTATATGGACAATCCAAACCGGTTCAATGCGCATCTTGCGGCTATGGGGTTCTGCCTCAGTAACAATCGGCGCGTAGCCTAAAGAGATCTTGTCGATGTGAACGGGATTGGTGACAATCTGGTCAGCAAACTTGTCCTTGATTAGGTCGATAATTTTAGCCGGTTTGAAGGTTAAGGACTCTTCTGAGTCTTGGAGTTGATAATGGGAGAGAATGTAGGAATCAAGCATATCTTCCTGGTTGAAGATAAAACGATAACTCTCGCCGAGGACATAGTTGCCGGCATCCGGGTTACCAATGATTTCATCATTACTTAAAAAATGTGTGCCCTTAATGGCGCGCGTGGCGGTCACATAGTAGAGATCTTGAAATTCATAACCATCTGGGAGTTTGACCGGGTCTTCTTTGTTCTCTTCAGCTTGATTGTACTCAGCTATATGCTCTTGGAAACTACGCTTGGTTAAACGGTGTATTTGAACATTTTCTAATTCGATGTCAAGATTATAGCTGGCAATGAATTGCTTGATTCGATCCATAACTTCTTCATCGGTCAAACTTAAGGAGAAATTCTTGTCAGGGTGCTGACTTTGATATTCGAGAGCACCTGTTGCAATATTGCTTAGATTTGAGATTGGGAGCTTGCTATAAATGATGCTAGTTGACTGCATAAAAGGGTTAAAACTGACATTAATCTGATGCTTGTCTTGAGTCGTGTAGGCAACACCTGATGCCCCATTAGCTATTTGGTATTCTTCTTTGTCAACAATCTTGTAATGAGCTTGAATAGCTGCCTCAAGCTTTTCTCTAGCAGAGTCCATGGTGACAGGATAGGTTGCTAATTCAACTGAGTCATTGGCTTGTAGCTGTTCCATGACCTGATCATCGATTGTAACGTTTGTCATTAGTTCATGAGCAGAGACACCGCTCATAGGCCAAGCCAGGATGAGAAGTGCCAACATTATGGATTTTAAGTGTTTCATAGTAGCCTCCTATTATAGTAATGAGTGCCCAAGTCAAGGGCATAGAGCGTCCTGTTTATACGAAAGAGCCTGTTTTCCCATTTTAGAAAGGCCTTTCATCTATAGTATAGACCATCGGTATTCTCTAGGTCAATCATTAGAATCTGGATAAATAATCATCTTAATTGGCAAATAACTAAAAGAATCATATTTTTATAATTGTTTGTTTCATGAAAATAACCATTCTACCTAAAAGTAAGAAGAGCTTCAAAGTGTCTATAAATCAAAAGTTATTGATAAATATTTGGATATGAGCTTTCTTAAAAAAATATTTGTCCTGACATATATTTTTGTCATTGGCTTCAAAAAAGTGTATACTAGTAAGTGAATCAAGGGGGTAAGGTGATGAAGGAAGTTATCGCTCATCTTATTAAGACTAAACGCCAAGCTCAGGGGATGACACAACGTGCTTTGGCTCAGGGGATTTGCACCCAGGCGGTTATCAGTAAGATTGAAAAGGGCACCGTGATGCCATCAGTTGAATTATTTGCTAAACTATGTAGCCGATTGGCTTTAAGCCAAGAGGAAATCAATCAACTATTTCATGTGCGGAATTTAGCCCAACAAACCATCTTCAACCAAGAGATGCGACGAATTTTGGAGCAGCGAGATTATAAGGCCTTAGAGGTGGTCCTAAACCGTCTCGACCCGACGCAATTAGCAGGGGATGATGTCTATTATTATCAGTGGTTACAGGCAGTTAATGATTATTCCTTAAGTCAGGATGTTGAAAGCTACCGTTCACGCTTGATGAAGCTTTTGGATCAAGTGGCGGGGCTCCCGGCACTCTATTGCCAAGTGCTAGCAAGCATGGGCTTATTGAATATGGATTTAGAGGCCTATCAAGCAGCGCGTTCTTACTATGAAACGATACTGGTTCGATTGGATAGCCTAGAAGATTGTCGTTTCAAAATGCGAGTCTATTATCGTTTAGCAGAGATTTGCTTAGCCATGAATGATCAGGAGGCAGCCTATCACTATTATTCTGAGGCTTTGGAAGTAGCCAAAGCGGCGGAATCCTTCTATCTCTTAGGTCTAACTTATCTTGGTTTGACAAAACTCTTAGAAAATCAAGCCATGATAGAGGAGGCAAGAACTGCTTGTCAAAAGGCACTTCAAGTCTTTGAATTGGAAGGGGCAGAATCCGGCGCCAATCAGGCGCGTTGGGTCCTCAATCGACTCAAGAACCAAAATTAAAAATAGAATAGTTAGCTCAGCGCAATTTATAGGGACGGAACTAAGCTTCCGTCCTTATTTTAGTATGGAGATTACAGTGTTGGATGAGATGTAAGCGGCTAGCAAATTGGATTGAAAGGTCCAAAAAAAGATTGAAATACGCACAATCTAGCTCATGTGGTTAACAAAAGTTAACAAGTTGTGCGATTTTACCGGAAATAATTAAAATCATCTTGAAAATTCGTGAAGATGGGAATATGATGTAGTTGTAAACCTTTTCTTAAAGGTAATATAAGTCAGAAAGGAGGGATTACAATGGCAGACTATCGTGCTAACAGCGATGAGGATTATGATGCTGGCTTCTTGATTCAACTGATTGAGGCAGATTATGGTAGCCAGAAGGAACGGGCCCAACGTTATGGGATTGACCGCTCCCTCTTGAACCGGATTATCTGCGGCCACTATAAGCCGCGGCGACGCGTGGCCTTGCGTTTGGCCCTGGGTCTCAATCTGGATAATGACGCCTTCGTTCGTATCTTCTACCACCAACTATGGTTGCGTGAGCATCCTGAAGCGGCAGAAGACAGCAGTCAAGGCTGACCCCATCATTTCAGAGAAGATATCGAGCCGTGACCCGGTGGCCACGTCCTCAACTAGCCAAGCGGCTGGCGCTCGATAGCAAGCACAGTTGTCACCTATAGGGGGAATTCATATGACAACAAATGTTAATAAAAACACAAACAAAGCAAATTCTCTGTCACCACAAGATGTCCAAACGGTCCTAGCGGCCCTCATGAAATTGGCCAGCGACCGTCCCGCTCTAGAGAGCCGGCCGGAACCTGTCATTCTACCGGCCGTCGCCGAAGGCCTGGCCTCTATTCGCCGTCAGTGCCTGAGGGACTGGTTGGGCGGACCTCAAGCCCCAGCCTATCTCAATGAAGGGCTGCGCTACCGACTCTTCCACCAGGCCCAACGCGACTTCAAACTCCAGTTCGAGGTCAGTCGCTTCGACATGATTCGCCAAGGCGACAAGCAAGCCGCCCTGGATTTTTGGGCCAAATGGCAACCTTCTAGCGCCCTGCGTCAGGCCATTCAAGCCTGCAATGAGAGAGAGGGGCAGGACCTATGAGCCTCAAACGCGTCGTCGACACCCGCTTCTGGAATCAAGTAGACGTGATGGAACGTTATTCCTCCCAGGACAAGCTCTTTGCCTTATATCTCATGACCTGTCCGCGGTCCACGCAACTGGGCATCTATTCCCTGCCCAAGCGGGTCATTGCCTTCGATATGAGTCTGGACGATGATCAGGTGGGACAACTCCTGGCTCGCTTTCAAGACGATTATCAGGTCATTGCCTATTCCGACCAGACCCAGGAAGTGGCCATTCTGGACTTTCTCACTTATAGCCTAGTCAAAGGCGGCCAGCCGGTCGAGCGCCTGTTACGCAATCAGGCCGAAGATGTCCGTGATAGCCAACTCCTAGTCAAGGTCTTCCAGCACCTAGCCAGCTATTATGAGCACAGCCACCGCCTAATCGACCAACTGTCCCAGGAGGTCCTAGCCACCGAACTGAAGCGCCGCCAGGAGTTAGGCAGTGAGGGGGAAGGGGTGACTAGTTTGAGCCAGGGGACGCAGGGGGCTTCAAGCCGCCTAGGCTCTAGTGACCTCCATAATCAAGATCCTAATCAGAAAGACAATCAGATTCATAAACAGAATCAGAGTCATAATCACAATCAGAATCAGAATCATAATTCAGCGTCCAAGCTGGACTCTGATTCGGAGGGCAAATTAGATGCTAGGGAGTTGGGGGAGAGCTCGGCAAAAGGGGTGGTTAGTGATTGGGCAGCCAGTTCAGCTACTTCCTCCAGTACATCAACTTCCAACCAAACGCACACCACTTCTTCCAGCGCCACCAGCTCCCAACCCTTTGGCCAGGCCATCAGCCTACCAGACCAGAGCTTCAGCCAGACCCTAGCCCGGGCCCAGTCCCTAATCAGTCAAACAGGCCAGTCCCAGACGGGCGTCAGCCAGCAGACCATGGACCAATTTGTCCGGGTGGAGCGCGACATGGCCAAGCTACGGCCCTTCTACGAGCGCTACTTTGGTCCCATGACCGGGGCGGAAAGCCTGCAATTTCGGAACTGGCTGGATAAGATTGGTTACTGGCCCGTCATTGAAGCCATCGAGCAGGCCCATCGACGCCAGGCCAAGAAGCCCTTTGCCTATATTAGCACCATCTGCCAGCAGGCCAGCAAGGCCTAGCGCACCCTCGGCATCCACTATGAGGAGGGGAAATCAGGTCCCGTCGCTCCAAGCCGACGGACCTTTCCAGACAAAAGATAACAAAACAACCGCCTGCGTCAACAAGCGGTTGTTCAGTCGAACTAGTGGGGTCAGTCTTATTTTAACACAGGACGCGCCCCAATAGGTGACTGATTAAGCACAAATATCATGGCGCCTGACCAGCCTTGCCCAGGCTTGGCCTCATCCCTTAGGGTGAATTTGGATGGGGAGTGTGGCTGACTGGCGAGCGCCCCAAGAGGTGAAACCATGCTGACACAAGACCAGACGCTGGATCAAACAGCGCTCGTCGAACAGTATGGTGGGGTCATACACTATGTATTACATTCGCAAGGTTACTACCGCGGCCATCCCGACTATGAGGACTTCTATCAGGAACTCTACCTTAAGCTTCGGGACCTGGCCCACAAGTTTCAGGGCAATCTCCTAGAAGAGCAGAATCGCAGTCGCTTCGTTGGCTATGTCAAGCCGGCCCTGCGCTACTATCTCTGGGATTTGGCCCAGGCCGCCAGCCGCCGGCGCAGTCGCGAGCCCTTAGGTCTATTGGCAAATGGCGGCGGGGCTGAGCCCGATTCAGAACTGGTGGCTGATCTGCTGGCCCAGGATTTGAAGCGGAGCGAGACGGGCGCCTGGCAAGCCCAGCAGGGCGGGACCCAGGAGTCTAGTCAGGGGGCGGATGCCTTCCTGGCTGCTGCTCGGTCGCGCTTGTCCGATAAAGAGGCAGACTTTCTGACTTTCTTGTTAGATCCTCGCCTGACCGACACCGCCAAAGCCCGCCAACTCGGCATCAGCCTCAGCTCCTACGACGACCGCCGCACCCGCCTAGCCACCAAGCTCTGGGATTTGAAGGTTTTGTTGAAAGGGGAGGGGTAGGGCTGGCCCTAAATAGCCAGAGCTAGTGGTCCACTCTCCAAAGTGGACCACTGGCTCACGACTTTTTGGGGCTTTTGCCTGATTTCTGCCTTTTTCCGGGAAGCCAGTGGACCACTCTTGAAAGTAGACCACTGGCTCACGCCTTTTTTGGGCTTTTGCCTGATTTCTGCCTTTTTCCGAGAAGCCAGTGGACCACTCTCCAAAGTGGACTACTAGCTCGCGACTTTTTGGGGCAATTGCCCGATTTCCGCCTTTTTCCGGGAAGCTAGTGGACCACTCTCCAAAGTGGACCACTGACGCGCGACTTTTTTGGGCATTTGCCTGATTTCTGCCTTTTTCTGGGTAGCTAGTGGACCACTCTTGAAAGTGGACCACTAGCTCACGCCATATCGGGGCAAAAGCCCGGATTTCAGCCCTATTCCGGGTAGCCAGTGGACCACTCTTGAAAGTGGACCACTGGCTCATGCTTTTTCGGGGCATTTACCCGGTTTCTGCCTTTTTCCAGGAAGCTAGTGGACCACTCTAAAAAGTGGACCACTAGCTCACGCTTTTTCGGGGTAATTGCCTGATTTCCGCCTTTTTCAAGGCAGCCAGTGGACCACTCTTCAAAGTGGACCACTGGCTCACGCCTTTTCGGAGCTTTTGCCTGATTTCCGCCTTTTTCTGGGAAGCCAGTGGACCACTCTTCAAAGTGGACCACTAGCTCGCGACTTTTTGGGGCAATTGCCTGATTTCTGCCTTTTCCCGGGAAGCTAGTGGTTCACTCTCCAAAGTGGACCACTGGCTCACGCTTTTTCGGGGCAAAAGCCCGGTTTCTGCCTTTTTCTAGGTAGCTAGTGGACCACTCTTTAAAGTGGACCACTGGCTCGCTTCATTTCGGGACATTTACCGATTTTCTGCCTTTTTCCGGGAAGCCAGTGGTCCACTTTCCAAAGTGGACCACTAGCTCGCGCTTTTTCGGAGGTTTTGCCCGGGATTCCGCCATTTTCCGGGTAGCTAGTGGACCACTCTCCAGAGTGGACCACTAGCTCACGCATTTTCGGGG
>NZ_CAUQPN010000009.1:0-67497 GCF_963520105.1 uncultured Abiotrophia sp. | reverse complement strand
CGATGGTAGTTGGACCTTTGGTCCTGTGAGAGTAGGTCGTTGCCATGCTGGGTGAAAGTTTTTCAAGCGTCCCTTAGGGGACGCTTTTTCTTATGCAGAGATAGTAGGAAAAAGTTTTTCCTCAACGATAATTCATTCATCTTTCATTCATTTTTGCCCCTTAGACTAAGTTTATCAGGTAAGCAACCCCTACTTACCTGAAAATTATAGAAGCTAAAGGAGTCAATAACATGAAAGTATCTAAACATATTCTCTTAAGCGGTGCCCTAGCCGCATCCCTGGCAGCCAGTGCAGCCCTACCGACGCTGAGCGTCTTTGCAGGTGAAGCGGGCCAGTCCAATCAAGCCTCCCAGTCGAAGACCTATCAGGTAGCTCCTGATAAAGCACAAGGCCAAGAAGGGCCAAGGCAGCAAGCTGGCGAGCATTGCCAAGGCCATGACCGCGGCCCTGGTGGTCACCATCAAGGACGTGAGCAAGGTCCTGACGGACATGGACATGGTCAGGAAAAGAAAGAAGGACAGACAGCTCAGAATGTTCAAATTAATGTCACCATGAAGCAAGCGTTGGAGAAGGCTGCGACTCAAGTGCCTAATGGCCAAGTCTTAGGCGCTAGCTTGTATGACCAAGATGATCAACCTGCCTATTCCGTTGTCGTCAAGGCAGATAAGGACTTTCGTTTTGTCTTTGTAGATGCCCAGTCAGGTAAAGTGACAGAAGAAGAGACTAATCAGGCCCAAGGCCCTGGTCACGAGCAGGGTGCCAACCAAGGCCAAGGTGGAAATCAAAACCATGGGCCTGGCCATGAGCAAGGTCCGGGGCAGGGTCAAGCTCCCGGTCAAGGTCAAGCACCAAATCAAAACCATGGCCCAGATAACGCTCAAGGTCAGGGGCCAAATCAAAATCAAGGCCAAAAACCTGCACCAGGCCAAGAGGGTACTCAGACGCAAGGTCAGGAGGCTAAACCAGACTTTAAGGCGCCAAGTGTCAGCGCGCAAGCTGCCTTAGACGCTGTCTTAGCTAAGTATGCGGATGCTAAAGTCTATGATATTGAACTGGATCCAAGTCATGAACAAGATAAGGCGGCTACTTACACTGTCACCTTGGAAAGCAACCAAACTTTCAAGCAAGTGAGCGTTGATGGCGAGACGGCTGCGGTGACAGAAATTGAAGACCAAGAAGCGGAGCATCATGGGCCAGCTGACCATCAAGTAGGTCAAGCGCAAGGTCCAGGCCAAGAGGGCGACCGTGGTCAGCATCAAGGGCCTAACCAAAATCAAGCAGGTCCTGGTCAAGGTCCTAATAGGCAAGAAGGTGGCCCACAAGGGCAAGGAGCACCAGCTGAATCCAATAAGCGCTAGTCGACTTAACTAAGTTAAAGTGGCTAACCAACTATTTACCTACTGGCTACTGTCGTGTCACAATAGGTAGCCAGTGAGCAGGCAGATGGCATTCTCAGACAAGCTGCCACTTGTAGAGCCTGCCATTTCCCCACATCAGGGTGCCTTTGGGTGCCCTGATTTGCCTTTGTGTAGAAATATTGATACAATGCAATTTGATGAGAAGAGGTGATCATATGAAATTACTGCTAGTGGAAGACGAACGTGATCTGAATGCCAGTCTGAGTAAGCTACTTAAGAAGCATCACTATAGTGTTGACGCAGCTTTTGATGGCCAAGAAGCCTTGGATTTTTTGGCGGTAGCTAGCTATGACCTCATTATCTTAGATATCATGATGCCTCACATGGACGGTTTTGAATTTCTAGAGCGCATCAGATCGCAAGAAAACCCAGTGCCTGTTCTCTTGTTAACAGCCCGGGATGCTGTCACTGATAAGATTCGGGGCTTGGATTTGGGTGCAGATGATTATATGGTCAAGCCCTTTGAATTTGACGAGCTGCTAGCTCGCCTACGGGTTCTGCTCCGCCGGCCACAACGTCATATCCTAAGTGATCAGGTGGAAATTGGGCCTATTCGTTTAATTCTTTCCCAGAAACGTGTCCTCAAGGATGGTCAGGCCGTGAATTTAACGGCCAAAGAATATGAGGTCTTGGAGTACTTGGTCCGCAACCAGAATCAAGTTCTGTCACGGGAGCAGATTCGCCATCATGTCTGGGATTATGAGCAAGAAGCAGAGTCCAACACCATTGATGTCCTCATCAAAAATATTCGGCGCAAACTCGATAGCGAGGGGCAACCCTCACTGATTCAAACCAAACGGGGGTTAGGCTATGTGGTTCCAAGGATTCAAGCAATTTCTAACTAGCATTGCTAGTCGTGTAACCATTTGGTACACCGGCTTTATGATTATCATCCTCTTGGCTATGTTTGGGGCCACCTTATGGATTTCGGCCCGCTTTGTGGATGCTGATCGCAAGGAAAGCTTAGTCGAAGTGGTCCAAATGGCTAGCCGTCACGCTGACTCACCACAAGGTCAGGAGTATGGTCACCCTGATATGGATCGTCATTCCTTCGAGCAAGGGGTTACCCTGGCCTATTACAATCAGCAGAATGTCAGTCGCCAGCACTTGCCCGGTTTCTTCAAGTGGGACTTGCCCCAGAATGGGGGCACAGTGTCTAGCTACCAGGAGGGAGATCAGTCCTTTCTCTACTATGACCTGCCTCTAGAGAATGGCCAGGGATGGGTGCGGGGGGTTATTGCCCTCAGTGCTTCCAGCCGGGAGCTCAACAATCTGCTCAGAGTCTTGGCAATTGCCGGGCCGGTCCTGCTGGTGCTAATGGTTCTAGGGGGCTACTGGGTCTTGAAGCGAGCCCTAAAACCTATCAAGGTCTTGGACCAAACAGCTCTTGCTATTCAGACCAGTGGGGATTTGTCCCAAAGAATCCCCCTAAAAGGGCCCCAAGATGAACTCTACTTCTTGGCTCAGACCATGAATGGCATGCTGGAGACAGTGGAAACTTCCTTCCAGCGTGAGAAGCAATTCAGCCATGATGTCTCCCATGATTTACGGACACCCGTTACGGTCATTCTATCGGAGAGCGAATATGGTCTGAACTATGCGGATTCATTGGCCGAAGCTCAGGAATCGCACGCCACCATCCAACGCCAGGCGCTCCGTATGAAGGATTTAATTAATCAGATTTTAGAATTGTCCAAGTTAGAAGGCCAGGACAGCTTAGCTTTGAAGCCACTGAATCTTAGCGATTTCTTAGCTAAGCGCCAGGAAGATGACCAGACCTTAGCTCAAGCAGCAGGCAAAGAGCTTAGGTATGACCTTGCGCCTAACTTGCAGGTTGAGGCTGATGAAGTCCTCTTAGGCCGCCTGGTGGATAATCTGCTCAGCAACGCCCTCAAGTTCGCCCAAAGTCAGGTCACGCTTAGCTTGACGGCTAATCAGGAAGATGGGGTAATCCTGTCGATTGCTGACGATGGCCCAGGCATTGCAGAGGCAGAACAGGCGCACATTTGGCAACGATTCTATCAGGTGGATCGCGCCCGTACTAAGTCGGCCTCAAGTGGCGCCGGTCTCGGCCTGGCCTTGGTCAAAGCCATTGCCGACCAGCATGGAGCCCAGCTAAGCCTTAAGAGTCAGCTGGGAGCAGGCGCTCGTTTTGAGGTGACATTTCCGCCTGTAAAATCACAAACTAAGTAAATCAAAGACCAGAGAGGCTAGACTATCTAGCCTCTTTTTTGCTTGGTGTCATGCTCAGCAGCTGGCTTACCTTGTGGTCGTCTGAATTTGAAAGTCGACGCTTTTAACTTATAAGTAAGTGGAGAAAAGTGACTTTTCAATATGAGGAAAAGACAAATTAAGTTTAATAATTATTTCTAAGATAAAAAGCGCGCCATAGAGACGCGCTTTTTGACTTTTTAGGACCCCCAGAGGATTTCGCAGTGGGGGCCAACTGTGTCCTGGAAGGACTCAATAGGGGGCTGGTCGGTCACAATGTAATCCAAAGCAGAGTAGTTACTGAGCTTGAAATAGTGGCTAGTATTGAACTTGGAGTGATCAGCCAGCAAGATGGCCTTGTCGGCATTAGCAATCATCTGCTGTTTAATCATGGCCTGATTGTGGTTGGCCTCGTAGGCAGCATAGCGATCAAGCCCGCGGCAGGAGAAGAAGGCCAGGTCGGCATGAAAGTTATTGATGAACTGGGTGGCAAAGTCACCCAAGGCGGAGTTGGTGCCAAAGTCGATATGGCCACCCGATAGGAAGAGGGTGACATTTTCGAAGTTGTTGAGTAGGCGCGCCGCCTCAATCCCATTGGTAATGACGCGCAGATTCTGGTGGGGGGATAGATAGGGGATGAGACTGGCAGCAGTGGTAGAGCTGTCGATGAAGATGGAGAGATTATCGGTGATAAAGGTAGAGGCAATATCGGCGATAATTTCCTTACTTCTTTGTTCCTCATGAGCACGCGCAGAATAGGTGTACTCAATGTTGTTGCTGTTGGCTAGGCGTACTTCCCCGTGACTGCGGAGAATCTTGCCGTCGCGCTCGAGCGCAATCAAGTCGCGTCTGAGAGTAGAAGTGGAGCAGTAGACGAGTGACTCAAGTTGCGTGGTGGAGATGACTTTCTTTTTGCCGAGAATATCCATAATACGGCTCATCCGTTCAAAAGAAACCATCCAGTATCCCTCCTTGATGAACAAATTTGAACACTTCTGACTATATTATAGCATTATTTTTGACCATTTACCAATAGCGCTTTCATCTATTGTAAGCGATTTTACAACGAGGTATCATTATCTTAAAGAAAGGGATGATTGTATGAATCAAGAAGAACGTTTGGTCAGAGACCAAATTTGTGACGTGTGCCACAAAATGTGGCAACTAGGTTGGGTAGCCGCCAACGACGGGAATGTCTCAGTTCGCTTATCTGACGACACGATTATCGCGACCCCAACTGGCATGAGCAAGAGCTTTATTACACCAGAGAAGCTAGTCAAGCTTAATTTGCAAGGTGAGATTTTGGAAGCCAATGAAGGCTATCGTCCATCCAGTGAGATTAAGATGCACATTCGTTGCTACCAAGAGCGTGACGACGTCAAAGCAGTCGTGCATGCCCATCCACCAATTGCCACGGCTTTTGCCTTGGCTCACATTCCGCTAGACAGCTACTCACTGATCGAATCAGCCATTGTCATCGGTTCTATTCCAATCACACCATTCGGGGTGCCATCGACCATGGAAGTGCCAGATGCCATCACCCCATACCTACCAGAACATGATGTCATGCTCTTAGAAAACCATGGGGCTTTAACAGTAGGGAGTGACGTCATCACCGCTTACTACCGCATGGAAACACTAGAACTGGTTGCTAAGTCTACCTTCCATGCACGTCTCTTAATCTCAACCAAGGGGATTGAAGAAGACGAAATCGCCCGTCCAACCCTCGAGCGACTCTTCGCTATGCGGGCTAACTATAAGGTAACCGGCCGCCATCCGGGCTATAAGAAATACAATGCGGATGGAACAGTTAGAGAATTGGAGGAATAAACATGAGTCAACATCCACGTATTGGGATTCGCCCTACAATTGACGGTCGTCGCCAAGGCGTACGGGAATCCCTCGAAGTCCAAACCATGAACATGGCCAAGAGTGTGGCTGACTTGATCAGCAGCACGCTCAAATATCCTGACGGCCAACCGGTTGAATGTGTTATCTCACCTTCAACTATTGGACGGGTGCCAGAAGCAGCCGCTTCTCACGAACTCTTCAAGAAATCCAATGTCTGTGCAACTCTTACCGTGACCCCTTGTTGGTGCTACGGGAGTGAGACCATGGACATGTCACCAGATATTCCACATGCCATCTGGGGCTTCAATGGGACGGAACGTCCAGGGGCTGTTTACTTGGCCGCTGTTTTAGCTTCTCATGCGCAAAAGGGGATCCCAGCCTTCGGTATTTACGGTCACGACGTACAAGAAGCCGATGATACTGAAATTCCTGCTGACGTTAAGGAAAAGATTCTCCGTTATGCACGGGCTGCTTTAGCAACCGGCCATATGCGCGACACGGCTTATCTGTCAATGGGGAGTGTCTCCATGGGGATTGGCGGGTCTATCGTCGACCCAGACTTCTTCCAAGAATACTTGGGTATGCGTAATGAATCGGTCGACATGACTGAATTCACCCGTCGGATTGACCGTGGTATCTATGATCCAGAAGAATTTGAACGTGCCATGACTTGGGTGAAGGCCAACATCAAAGAAGGCCAAGACCGCAACCGTCAAGACCTAGTTCTTTCACCAGAAGAAAAAGCGAAACAATGGGAATTCGTTGTTAAGATGTTCATGATTGGTCGCGACCTCATGCAAGGCAACCCTCGCTTAGCAGAACTAGGGTTTGAAGAAGAAGCGGTGGGCCACCACGCCCTAGTGGCTGGTTTCCAAGGTCAACGTCAATGGACTGACCACTTCCCTAACGGGGACTTCATGGAAACCTTCCTTAACACTCAATTTGACTGGAACGGGATTCGTAAGCCTTATATCTTCGCCACTGAAAATGATGCCCTCAATGGCGTGTCCATGCTCTTCAACTATCTCTTGACCAATACACCACAAATCTTCGCTGACGTACGGACCTACTGGAGTCCTGAAGCAGTAGAACGGGTAACTGGCCACAAGTTAGAAGGTCATGCAGCGAATGGTTTCCTTCATTTGATTAACTCTGGCTCATGTACTCTCGATGGTACCGGCCAAGCCAGTCGTGATGGTCAAGCCGTGATGAAGCCATTCTGGGAATTAGAACAAAGCGAAGTCGATGCCATGTTGGCGAATACAGACTTCCCACCAGCTAACCGCGAATACTTCCGTGGCGGTGGCTTCTCAACTCGCTTCTTGACTAAGGGTGGCATGCCAGTGACCATGGTTCGCCTCAACCTCCTCAAGGGCGTAGGACCAGTCTTGCAAATTGCGGAAGGTTACACCTTAGAATTGCCAGACCAAGTACACCACACCTTAGATAACCGGACTGATCCAGGCTGGCCAACCACTTGGTTCGCACCACGCTTGACCGGCAAGGGTGCCTTCACTTCTGTCTATGATGTCATGAATAACTGGGGGGCTAACCACGGGGCGATCTCTTACGGCCACATTGGGGCAGACTTGATCACCTTGGCATCCATGTTACGGATTCCAGTCAACATGCATAACGTAGCAGAAGAAGATATCTTCCGTCCTAAGAACTGGAGTCTCTTCGGTACAGAAGATTTGGAAGCAGCGGACTATCGCGCTTGCCAAACCTTAGGCCCAATTCATAAGTAGTTAAGCACTTGGCGTCAGCGGGGCTGGGTTTCAGCAAGCTAGCCCCCAGGACGCTGCTTTAAGAAAAGGAGGGTCACCATGACCAAAACGATTATCTTAGCCTGCGTGGGTGGGCTGACCACTTCTATGTTGGTTGAACGCATCAACGAAACCATCCACAAGGATCAACTGGACTACTCTTTCTATTCAGTTGGGATTACCGGGATTAACAACCTCAAGAATATTGATGTCTTACTCCTCAGCCCACAATTAGCCTACTTAGAAGAAAAGGCTAAGGCTAATCTATCTGTCCCTGTAGGGGTCATTTCAGATTCAGACTTCGAATTAATGCAAGGGGAAGCGGTGCTCCGTCAGGCCGAAACCTTGATGGGCGTCAGCCATGAGTGAGGAAGTCCAAGCAACAAGCCCAAGTCAAGCCTTGATGCAGCTGATTCTCAAATCCTCTAAGGCCACCGGTCAAGTCTTGGCCGCCATTCAGGCCGCCCAAGAGGGTGATGCAGCGGCTAGTCAAGACTTGTTGACTCAAGCCCAAGCCCTCAATATTGAGGCGCATAACCTTCAGACGGGTCTGATTCAAGCAGAGCTTCAAGGTCAGGCAGCGCCTGTCAGCCTCTTAGCCGTTCATGCTCAAGATCACTTTATGAACAGCCACTTATTGGTGCAAGTCGCCGATATCCTGATTGGCCAAGCTCAGACCATCAAGACCCTAGAAGAAAAGTTAGAAAAATTGGAACAAAAAGTAGGTGAAATTGCATGAGTCATCCAGTCATATTAGAAATGAAAGGCATCGTCAAGAGCTTTGGCCCTGTCAAGGCGCTTAAGGGCGTCGATTTCGACTTACGGGCCGGCGAAGTGCATGCCTTAATGGGTGAAAATGGGGCTGGTAAGTCCACCCTCATGAAGGTTTTGACCGGAATTTACGGTGCCAACGAAGGCACCATCCTCTACCAAGGTAAGGAGGTTGCCTTCACTCGTCCTATTGATGCCATGGATGCCGGGATTGTCATCGTCCACCAAGAATTGAATATGATGAACCACCTGAGTGTGGCCCAAAATATCTTCATCGGTCGAGAAACTGTTAAGAATCACATCTTCTTGGACGACGGTGCTAGCATTAAGAAGGCCAAGGAACTCTTCGACCTCTTGAAGCTAGACATTAACCCCTCAGAGAAAGTCGGTAACCTGACCGTCGGTAAGCAGCAAATGGTTGAAATTGCCAAGGCCCTATCCATGGAAGCCAAGGTCATTGTCTTCGACGAACCAACAGCTGCTTTGACAGAATCTGAAATCAATGAGCTCTTCGTCATTATTGATGATTTGCGGGCCAAAGGCGTCGGCATTATCTATATTTCCCACCGGATGGACGAAATCGCTCGGATTACCGACCGCGTAACCGTCATGCGGGACGGGGAATATGTCGGGACCGTTAATACCAAAGACACGACCAAGGATGAAATTATCGCCATGATGGTCGGTCGGACTATTTACGAAGATCCAAAGGCTGCCTCAACGGTGGCACCGGATGCGCCAGTGGTGCTCGAAGTAGAACATCTCAATGCTGGCTCCAGTGTCAAAGACGTCAGCTTCAAGTTACACAAGGGTGAAATTCTCGGCTTCTCTGGCCTCATGGGGGCAGGGCGTACCGAAGTAGCGCGGTTGCTCTTTGGTGCAGACCAAAAAGACAGCGGTACCATTCGCGTCAAGGGCAAGGAAGTAACCATCAAGTCACCACAAGATGCCATCGCTAATGGGATTGGTTATCTATCAGAAGACCGCAAGCGTTATGGCTGTATCGTGGATATGACCATCGCCAACAATACGGTCATGACTAACCTAGATGCCTACATTCACTCAGGCTTAATCAACGATGGGGAAATCGTCAAAGCCAGCGACCGTTTCGTCGCTTCCCTTAAGACCAAGACCCCATCCTCCAAGCAGCTGGTTCGCAACCTATCAGGGGGGAACCAACAAAAAGTCGTCATCGCCAAGTGGTTGGAACAGAACAGTGACATCCTGATCTTCGACGAACCAACCCGTGGGATTGACGTCGGGGCTAAGAGTGAAATCTACCGTCTCATGAATGATTTGGTTGCCCAAGGCAAATCCATCATTATGATTTCTTCAGAATTAACCGAAGTTTTGCGGATGAGTGACCGAATTGTCGTCATGTGTGAAGGCAGAAAAACCGGTGAGCTCGACATCAGCCAGGCAACCCAAGAACGGATTCTGGCCTTGGCGACTGACCGCTAGACTAGCAGATAGAGGTGTATAAGCATGAAAGATCAACAGTCCTTATGGATGAAATTAGAAAAAACAGTTGGCTTACAAAAGCTGATTGCGCTGATTGCCCTGATTGTCATCTTTGGCTTCTTCGCAATTTCCAGCGAATCCTTCCGCTCTTTTGATACAGCGGTCAGCATCTTAGATGCATCTTACTACATTGGGTTCCTAGCCATTGGGGTAACCTTCGTTATCATTACCTCAGGGATTGACTTATCAATTGGGACGGTGATGATGTGCTCGGCCATTATTGGTGGGGTCCTTCATACCAAACTAGGCTGGCCACTCTGGCTTTCACTTTTGGCAATCTTAGTGATAGGGGGTGTATTCGGTTTATTTAACGGGATTCTGATTGCCAAATTCGGTTTGCCACCATTTATTGCGACCTTAGGTACCATGATGATTTCACGGGGGCTTTCTTCTATCGTCTCCAACGTTCAGAGTGTGACCTTCCCATTACGGGGTACAGGCGAAGGCTGGTACAAGGACTTGTTCCGGACCAAGGAAAACTTCCCAACTGGTTTGATTGTCCTCATTATCATCGCCATCATCGCTGCCATTGTCCTTAATAAGACTAAGATTGGGCGTTATATCTTCGCCATCGGGTCTAACAAGGAAGCAACCCGCTTATCTGGGGTTAACGTCATTAAATGGGAAGCCATGGCTTATGTCATCAGTGGTCTCTTCGCAGGTCTAGCAGGGATTGCCTATGCAGCGACTTATTCTACTATCTTACCAGGTACCGGGAACGGGATGGAACTTGATGCCATCGCCGGTGTCGTGGTCGGGGGTACTTCCTTGGCCGGTGGGGTCGGGTCAGTACTTGGGACCATTATTGGGGTCTTCATTATGTCAGTCCTCAAGATTGGTTTGCCATATATCGACTTACAACCACACTACCAATTATTCATTACTGGTTTCGTCGTGATTATCGCAGTCTACTCCGATATCTTGATTCGTCAAAACAAGAAAAAATAGGATCAAGGGGTCAGATGGCTATGGCCTAGTCGTTATGAGGGATTGAGGTCATGGGTCACAACTCTAAAATACACAAAAAAAAGGAGCAACCTATTATGAAAAAGTCATTTAAACTTGCTATCGCAGCTTTTGCATCCTTATTAACCTTAGGGGGCGTTTCTAGCACTGCTTTCGTAGCACATGCTGAAGAAACCCGCGTAGAAGTTATCGCCAAAGGTTTCCAACATGACTTCTGGAAAGCTGTTAACAAAGGGGCTGAAAAAGCTGCTAGCGAATTAGGTGCTAAGATCAACTTCGTTGGGCCACAAAACGAAACAGCGATTGCAGAACAATTGGAACAATTGAACAACGCCATTAACAAGAACCCTAAAGCCATTGCTTTAGCAGCTTTGGATACAGAAGCTGAATTAGATGCTATCAACATGGCGCTCAGCAAAAACATTCCAATCATTGGGTTTGACTCTGGGGTTCCAGGGGCACCAGAAGGGGCGATTAAGGCAACTGCTTCAACTGACAACCACGCAGCAGGTGGGAATGCAGCTGAACACCTCTTCCCAATGTTAGAAGGTAAGGTCAAAGACAAACCAGTTCGTATTGGGGTTATCTCTCAAGAAGCCAACTCACTCTCTATCACGCAACGTACTTCTGGTTTCATCGACAAGATGGTCGAACTCTTTGAGAAGAAGGGTGTTAAAGTAGCCGTTGTAGGTCACGACAAGTTCAAGAACAATGTAGCGGAAGCAGATGCTAAAGTCATTATCGAAGTACGCGTGCCTGCTCAAGTAGATGATGCGGCTGGTAAGACAGAAGCGTCTACTGTCTTAGAAAAAGAAGACACTATTGCGATCTACGGTTCTAACGAATTCGCAGCTAAGGCCATCATCAACGCTAACGGTGGGTTCTCTGAATCTAAATTAGGGGCAGACAAGATCTTAGCAGTTGGTTTTGACTCTGGGGCCCTCCAACAAGATGCTATCCGTAAAGGTATCTTCGTTGGTTCTGTTACCCAAGACCCAATCCAAATCGGTTACCAAGCAGTGAAATTAGCGGTTGAAGCAGCTCAAGGTAAAGAAGTAAAAGACGTGGATACTGGGTCCAAGTGGTATGACGCTAAGAACATCGACTCTGATGAAATCAAAGCCCTCTTATATGAATAAGAAAACCATGTAAACTCTAGTGGAGGCGAATGCCATGACGCGCATGAAACTTTTGGCCATTGACCTGGGGGCGAGCTCAGGTCGCGTAATGCAAGCCATTTATGATGGACAGACCCTCCAACTCACTGAGGTGCACCGGTTCGCTAACGAACCGGTCAGCCTCAATGATGGCTTGTACTGGAATATTTTACACTTACAAAACGAAATCAAACGCGGCATCAAGAAGGCGACCCAAGTTGATGACATTCCTATTCGTTCTATTTCAGTGGATACTTGGGGTGTCGACTATGCCTACTTGGATCAAGCGGGAGATATGATTTACCTGCCACACTGCTATCGTGATAACCGCATGGGTTCCTATGAAGCAGACTTCTATCAAGCCATGGCGCCAGAAAAGCTCTTTGACTTGACGGGGGTACAGCCAGCGACCATTAACTCGGTCCTCCAACTCTATGCAGACTTGCGGGAAAAACCACATCTCAAGCAAATCGCCCAAAAGGTCCTCTTTATGCCGGATTTGATTAACTATCTACTCAGTGGAGTAGCAGCAACGGAGTATACCATTGCTAGCACCTCAGGTTTGTTATCATCCAGTCACCCGGGTAGTTTTGAAGACAAGGTCTTAGACAGCTTGGGGATTCCTAAGGAGTGGTTCGGTCAGGTGATTAAAGGCGGGCGCATCTTGCGCCAATTGTCGCCACGCATTACTCAAGAGCTCAAGATTGAGCCTTTTGACGTGATCGCAGGGGCGGGCCATGACACAGCGGCGGCTGTGCTGGCTATTCCTTATGCCAGTGACCAACCAACGGCCTTTATCTCTTGTGGGACCTGGTCCTTGGTAGGCTTGGAGTCGGATCAACCGGTCTTGAGTGAAGCTGCTTATAAAGCTGGCCTAACCAATGAAGGTTGCTTCGACGGTCGTTATCGTCTGCTTAAGAACACCACCGGCTTGTGGATTCTGCAAGAACTCCAACGTGACTGGCGCTTGCAGGGTGAGGAATTGTCCTTCGCTCAAATGGCCGAACTAGCTCAAGCAGTGACCGACAACCAAACCTGGATTAATCCAAATGATGCGATTTTTGCTTCGCCTCATGATATGGAAGCTAAGATTAAGGAACGTTGTCGTCTGACCAACCAAGCGGTTCCTCAAACCAAGGGACATGTGGTCAGAGTAGTCTTAGAAAGTTTGGCCCTTGCTTATCGGCAGACCTTGGATCAGTTGGAGCAACTGACTGGTCAAAGTATTAACGCCATTCATATGGTGGGCGGCGGGATTCAAAATCGCTTGCTCTGCCAGTTAACGGCTAACTTCTCCGGGCGTCCTGTCCGGACGGGGCCAATTGAGGGCAGTGCCTTGGGCAATATCTTAGCCCAACTCTTAACCTTGGGTGAGATTAAGACCCGCCATGAGGCCCAAACCTTAATTAAAAACAGTGAAACAACACATGATTATGAGGTAGCGGACTTGCCCAATCGTGACCAAATCTATGCTCGCTACCTGGAATTGGCGAAAGGTGGTCAATAAATGCTTAAACATATACCAGCCATTTTGAGTCCAGACTTAGTCAAATATTTGATGGAGATGGGTCATGGTGACGAATTAGTCATTGCGGACGCCAACTTCCCGGCTCATCGCTTGGGCCAGCGCGTCATTCACGCGGATGGTCATGGGGTCCCAGAACTTTTGGATGCCATTCTGACCCTCCTGCCTTTGGATCCTTACAGTGATTACCAAGCAGGTCTAATGCAGGTGGTGCCAGGGGACCCAACGGTTCCGGTCATCTGGGAGGAATACAAGGCCATCCTAGACCGTCAGACTCAAGACCAAGGCTATCAAATCAAAGAAATTGAGCGGTTTGCCTTCTATGAACAAGCCAAAGATGCTTATCTCGTGATCCAAAGCGGGGAGACCGCCCTATACGGCAATATCATTTTGAAAAAAGGCGTGCTCTAGCCACGTCATAAATTGCAATAGGAGTGAACAATTATGTCAACATTTTATGTACCAGCTATTAACTTAATCGGTAAAGGGGTGATTAATGAAGTTGGCTCTTACGTCAAAGAATTAGGCTACAAGAAAGCTCTCTTAGTAACGGATACCTTCATTGCTTCTAGCGATATCTTACCTAAGGTGACTAAACCTTTAGACGCAGAAGGAATCAACTATGTAGTCTTCTCAGATGTCGATCCTAACCCTTCATGTAAGAATGTCTTGGATGGTCTCAAGGCCTTGCAAGAAAACAACTGTGACTTCATTATTTCACTCGGTGGTGGTTCACCACAAGACGCAGCGAGCTGTATCTCGGTTATGGCAACCAATGGTGGTAAGCCTCAAGACTACGAAGGCTTGCACAAATCAGCTAAGAAAGGTTTGCCAGTTGTGGCGATCAACACAACGGCTGGGACTTCTGCTGAAATTACCATTAACTATGTCATTACCGACGAAGAACGTAAGGTTAAAATGGTCATGGTTGACAAGAATAGTTTGGCGCTGATCTCTGTTAACGACCCTGAATTAATGGTATCTAAACCAGCAGCTCTAACGGCTGCAACCGGTATGGATGCCTTAACTCACGCGGTAGAAGCCTTGGTAACACCGGGTGCTTATGGCGTCACCAAGAAACTTTCTATCGGGGCAATCGAATTGATTAAGGAATTCTTGCCACGGGCAGTGAAGGATGGGCATGATATCGAAGCTCGTGAAGGCATGGTCAATGCTATCTTCTTAGGTGGTATGTCCTTCAACAACGCTGGTTTAGGTTATGTCCACTCAATGGCTCACCAACTAGGGGCAGTCTATCATTTACCACACGGTGTCTGCTGTGCCATGTTATTACCAGTGATCGAACGTGAAAATGCTAAGCGCGTACCAGCTGCCTTCCGTGATGTGGCCAAAGCTTTAGGGTTACAAGTTGAAGGCAAGTCAGACCAAGAGTGTGCGGATTATGCCATTAGCGAAATCGAAAAATTGTCTGAAACAGTGGGTATTCCTAAGAAGTTAACCGAACTAGGTATTGAAGAAAAAGACTTCGACTTCGAATATCTATCCAAGAATGCCATGATTGATGCCTGCGCACCAGGTAACCCATTCACCCCAACCTTGGAAGAAACCATTGCCTTCTATAAGGAACTCTTCTAGGACCTAACTAAATAAAGATTGACAAGCACCCTATGGCCAAGTTGGGGTGCTTGTTTTAGTTTATGGAGCGGTTATAATTTTTTCCTATAACACATGCTAGATTTTTCGTCTAACAGCATAGCTTGACCCTGGCTTAGGACTTAGGTATAGTGAAAACATAGGAAACACGTTGAAGAGAAGAGTAGGGATGAATCCTTGTCTAGAGAGCTTGTAGCGGGTGGAAGCAAGCCTAGGAGCTCCTTACAAATGGTCTCAGAGTGGGCGCTTGGCTTAAACCAGCGCACGGGGGCACCCGTTACCATGGCAGAGTCCTTACGGACTTACAGAGGCTTTGTCGGTGACGGCAGGGTGAATGAAGGTGGTACCACGAGTGACGCTCGTCCTTTTCCCTAGGGGAGGACGGGCTTTTTTTGTCTTCTCCCGTCAAAAATCAGCCATCAAAGGAGAATCACATATGTCCATTAAAAGTTTTGCCAAGAAAGTTACCCTTACCACACTTGCTGCCCTTAGCTTATTTGGTGCGGCCCTGCCTGCATCTGCTGCGACTAAGGTCACGGTCAGCAGTATTGGCTCTGACTACGATGTTTGGAAGTTCATTGCTGAGTCAGAAGAAGCCAAGAAAGCAGGCCTAGAGATTGAGGTCAAAGAAATTGATGGGGGCTTGCCACTTAACAAGTCTGTAGCGGATGGTATCGTGGATGCCAATGCCTTCCAGTCTTTGGGCTACTTAGACGCCTTCAACAAGGAATCTGACAATGCTTTGGTACCGATTGGGACCACCTATATCGAGCCAATGGGGATTTATTCTAAGAAATACAAGAAGATTGAGGAAGTCAAGGAAGGGGCCGTGGTGGCCTTGGCTGATAACCCAGCCAACACTACTCGGGCTTTGCGCTTGCTAGAGTCTGCTGGTCTGATCAAGCTCAAACCTGACTTTGATGATGGCGTGGGGACACCCGATGATGTCATCGAAAACCCTAAGAAGCTAGAATTTAAGTTAATTGATGACACCACAGCGGTTCGTGTCTTAGACGATGTGGACCTCTCCATTATCGGTAACACCATTGCTTTGGAAGGCGGCCTTAACGTTCTCAAGGATGCCATCTACAAGGAAGAAATCAACGACTCAACCAAGTCACGCATTAACGTGATCGCCGTCAAGAAAGGCCGCGAAAAAGACGAGAATCTACTTAAACTAGTGGAACTCTACCACACGCCTAAGGTCCAAGAATTCATCAAGGAAAAATTCGAGGGTACCAAGGTAGAAGTGAAAAAAGACATTAAAGATGTCTGGAAGGAAGCTGAATAATGAAAGTAGCCATCGTAGCGGCCATGCAGGAAGAGTTGGCGCCTTTCCGCCAACATTTTGGGGCCAAGCAGCTAGTCTTTGAACAGGCTAAGACTCGCATAGAAGCGGTCAACCCACCTGAAGGGACCGGGATTAGTCAGCTCTACTTAGTAGAGTCTGGTATTGGTAAGGCTAATGCTGCCGCCTGCGCTGCCTGGCTCTTAAGCCAAGTAGGGCCAGACCTAGTCATTAATACTGGGTCGACGGGTTGCTTTGAGCCAAGCGTGGCCTTAGGTGACGTAGTCATAAGTGACCGTTTCGTTTATAGTGATGTAGATGCTACAGGCTTCAATTACGCTTGGGGGCAGGTGCCACAAATGCCAGCCCATTACCCGGTCGCAGCTGATTTGCTGACTAATCTTCTGGCTCATTTCCAAGGGGCAGGCAAGTCCTATCAGGTTCATGTGGGCACCATTGCGACGTCAGATTCATTTATGAGCGATCCTCAGAGGGTAGCGGAAATCCTGGAACGGCAACCAGGCCTCCTAGCTTCTGATATGGAAAGTGCCGCCCTAGCTCAGGTCCTAGCAAGTTCAGCTTGTCAGGTTCTCAACATTCGGGGCATCTCAGATCATGTTGGCGCCCAGGCCCCTCAACTCTTCAAGGATAGCCTGGCACTAGCTGCTCAGAACGCTTTTGATGCGGTACTGACCGTCCTTACACAAATAATTTAAGAAAAATTGCGGGGCGACTAGCCCCGTTTTTTTGTAGGCATTATTTGTATGGATAAACGCTATGTTTCTTGCTTTTATTGGGAACTATAAGAGAAAAATAACAAGAAAAAACAGTGAGTATGTGGTGTTCATTCACGATTCACTTGTCCACACTATTACTATCATCACAATATCATAACAATCCGCCAAAATTAGTAGCGAATATTGCTTTCGGAATTTTAATATAAGCTATTGGAAATGCCGTTATGATGGTGTATAATGAGTTGTCGATAGAATTTTTTGTTCGTAATGATTCTGAAAGAAAGGAAGGATTTAATGAAATTGACAAGTCAGTTCATGCGTAAGTTTTACCAACTGATGGCAGTAGTCCTCTTAGTTTTAGGCGCGCTTTTTCCAACAGTAGTTACTTATGCACAAGAAGTAAGCACTGAGGATAGCACTACGACCCCTATCGTAGCTCCAGCAAACTCAGAAGAAAGCAAAGTGGAGGAGGTGACTCCAACTCCAGCGCCAGACAAGCAAGAACCTGCAGTTTCAGCTCAGGAAGAATCCAGTCAGGAATCTAGCAGTGAGTCAGGTTCTACAAAATTGCGTTCTGCGGAAGTTAACGGTGTCTTGAAAATGACCCTTAACAACAACACAGGGACGGATGCTAAGTACACGACCAGTTCCCACGTTGGGGAAGTATCAGTCGATGGATCAGGACTCAATGATACCTTAGAGGGAGCCTTTGTTGAGATTCGCGTACCAGCCAAGTATGTTGAAACAATGGCAGCGACTGCGGGCGGTATCGCTAAAGAAGCAGGGGTCTTAACTCAAGATGGTGAGAACTATGTGTTAAAAGTTGCGCTTAATAATATTGAGCGAACTACATCAGGTTCTTTCCCCTTTAGTATTAAGTTTAAGGATCGCCTGACGCCAGATGGTTATAGCGTCCAACCGCGAGTAGCCGTTCGGCAAGCAGACAATCGAGTGGTTGCGGGCCCATCCTCTGACTTGACCTTTAATGTCAAAGCAGATAAACCGCAACTCCAAAAGTTGGTTAAAGCTAACACTTTGGACATGTTCGTCCAACAAGATATCTATGGTGGGGAAACGGATGGCGGAGACTATCTCAATGATAAAGCATCTGACGTGCCATTCTATTTCTTCCTATCACCTCAAGGCATTACCAACCAAACTATCCAAGAGTATCGGGCTAATCAGACCTACCGGTCCTACGAGACCATTGTCATCAAGGATACCTTGCCTACCTATGAGGGCGTCGGTGGTCAAACGCTGACAGCTACCTTCGACCCAGCCAAAAACCCAGGTTGGACCAACAATGGTGATGGCACGGTTTCTTATACTGTAACCAACCCAGACCCAGCTTCTGGTGGGGCAGAGACGACCTTACGGAATGTTCGTCTACGCTTGTCATTCCCTAATGCCAAGTTTAAAAATGGTAATAAGCAAATCGTCCACAGTAATAATGTAGAATTGACCATGACCCCTTACCAAAAAGGGCCGTCAGAACCCGATACTGTCTTGACAGACGATGTGCCTTTCACCTTGACCAGTGAGTTGGTTCCTGCTGGTATGTTCCGGAAGATTGCCAATAATAGTGGTCGGATTCGCTTGCAGCCTCAGGCTAACCACTTAGTGGAAGCATTCTGGAGCTTAGCCTTCCGGAATACTTCGGCTCTGCCTGTGTCGCAACTAGTAATGGAAGATACTCAATTAGATGAACGTATGTATCCATATAGCTTGACCGTTAGTGGGACTTTGAACATCCCACTAGACATTTATGCGGTGGCTGAAGATGGCAGTGAGACCTATATAGACACGCTATCTCGAACAAAACGTTCCATTGAGAACATTGATTCCCAGGCTTGGGCCCAAGTCCAAGAACAGGTAGCCAAGGTTCAAAGTGGCGAAATTGAAGATACTCAAGCCGTAGCTGCTACCCGTAAATATAAGGGGATTCGGATTAAGCTGCCTGCTGGTCAGAAACACATGCCAACCACAGGTTTTGCTTTGCAATACCGGACTCGTCTCTTAGATCCTTATAATACTAAGGCCCTGACAGAGAATAAGTTCTATAACAACGTAGCTACCCTAGATATCGCTTTAGAGACGGAAGACGGCTCTGAAGTCAAACCAAAGCAATTAAGTGCTAACGCCCGGATGATGGCTGATACATTGGAAGAAACCGTACAATTCAACAAGACCACTAAAGTTAACCAAACAGGTACGCTAGGTGAGCAAGTTGTCTACCGTCTGGTCTTCTCTAACTTCGTAGTGTCACCAGCCCGTGCCTACCGCAATGCTAAGTTCATTGATATCTTGCCTCAAGGGGTGACCTTTAAGAGTGCTACTGAAGAATTAGCGGCAGACAAGGGCAAGATTAAGAATGTTGAAGTCGTTGAAAACTATAATGGCTCAGGTCGTACCGCCGTCATTATTGACCTAGGAACTATTCCAGCCTTCTCTGATGTTAAGCCTAACTTCCCAATTTTAGTGGAAGGGACCATTAATGAAGGGGCGATTCCAACTAAAATTCAAACACCTACTAATAATGAAGATAACCACGCTTACTTTGTCTCTGATGAGTATGATCCACTTCCAGATGGGGTAAAATCAACAACATTAGTAGATAATAAGTTCAATATTCAAGTTGATGGTAAGACACCGGCTCAGTTAGTGGGGGCTACTTCACAAACTACGGTTAACCTTCCATCTGAAATTGCTTCTACCAAGTACATCCGTAAGGCAGGCGAAAGCTTCCATACAAACCCAGTCTTAACCGATTATGATGAAGCTTTTGATTATCGCTTGCAGACTCGGAACTTCTCTGTCTTACCGATGAAACACTTTGTCTTGTATGACCGTCTACCATATAGCGGGGATGTTAATACAAGTAAATTCTCTAACCTGCTAACAGGACCACTCAATGTTCCTGCCAAGTACACTGTCTACTACCATACTGCGGCTGACATGACTAAGAATGCAGCTCAAGAAGTAGGGCGTGACGGTTGGATGACAGCAGATCAGGTAGCTGATTTTACCCAAGTAACAGCTATCAAGATTGTCTTGAACCAAGGCCAAGAGGTTGAGCCAGGTGAAATCATTAACTTCGATGTGCCAATGAAGGCGCCAGCTTATACTAATGGCTACATTAATCGTGAGAAGGCAACTAACTTCTTCTCTACTAACCGGGACGCGAATGACTTGACCAGCTTTGGTGATACCAATGCGGTAGTCAACCAATTGCCTCACTATATCCCGGTTGCCAAGAAGTGGATTAATGATAAGAACCTAGACCAAGTAGTCTTTGAACTCTTCCGTAAAAGTAGCGAACGGGATGTCTTGGCTACCCTGACCCTTAATGAAGCCAATAATTGGCAAGGGGTCTTCAAACGTCTAGCAAATGGTGAGCTCTTAGACCCTGAGGTCACAGACTACGATGTCCGTGAGGTTCTACCAGAACGATATAGCCTTGACTATACTGTCATGTCAATCAATGACCCAAGCAAACCTGCTGAAGGTGAAGACGAGCATACTTACACCATTATTAATGAACGTAAGGTACGTACCTACTATGTTAGAAAGGAATGGGAAGATGATAATAACCGTCTAGGCAAACGGAAGCCAATTAAGGTGCAACTCAAGCAAGACGGCCAAAATTATCGTGACCCACTAGACATCACCGAAGATGATAAGTGGAAGATCAGCATTTCAGATGTACCTTCAGTTAATAATGGACGTCCTTATATCTATAGCGCAGACGAAGTAGAAGTGCCTGCAGGTTACTATAAGGAAGTTAAATCTGAAGGAAATACGACGGTTATTACTAACAAATTGCCAATTCCAAGTGGAAAAGATGTAACCTCTGAAGGTATTCAGGGAGCTAGCCAAACCGGCACACCGACCTACACGCCAGGGACCGTCACTATCGATGGTAGTCCCGTTACAGTCGATTTGAAGCCTAACAGTTACCGTTTAGTTGTAGGGGGTCAAGTGATTGAGCAGACGACTACACCGGCCATGAAGAATGGTCAAGAAGTCGGGACCTACACTCTTGATCAAGCAAGTGGCAAAGTAACCTTCCAACCGAAGAAAGACTTTACCGGTCAGCCTGATCCAGTAACTGTCCAGGTAGAAGATGAAAATGGTACGCCAGCCACCGCAACTTACACACCAAATGTACTAGGCGTTAAACCAAGTGCACAGGATGCTGAAACAACCGACATTCAAGGTAAAGAACAAGTAGGACAATTAACCTTTACCCCAGGGAAGACGGCGGTAGATGGCCAAGATTATACTGTGCCTATTGCGGCTAACTCTCTCCAATTCTTGGTAGATGGTCAAGCTTCAACTGAAACGACCATCCCTGCCAAAGATGCTAACGGTAAAGAAATTGGGACCTACACCCTTAACCAAAATGGTCAGGTAACCTTCCAACCTAATAAGGACTTTGTAGGTGACCCAGTACCAGTTCAAGTCCAAGCCAAGGATGAGAACGGAACGCCTGCAGTGGCAACTTACACGCCACATGTTACAGGCGTAAAACCAGTCGGGGTACCTGCGACCTCAACCGGTATTCGTGGCGCTAGCCAAAGCAAGCAAGTAACCTTCCAACCAGGCCATGCAGATGTGCCAATGGATGATCAGGTGCCTGCTAAACTTAAGAATGACCAAGGTCAATTGGTCGAAAGCCTCAAGGTAGAAAACCAAGGGACTTACACTGTGGCAGCTGATGGAACAGTTACTTTCCTTCCTGAGAAGAACTTCGTGGGTCAAGCTAAAGCCGTGACCGTCGTCCGTGTAGATAAGAACGGAACGCCAGCTGAAGCGACCTACACCCCAACCGTTGTCGATGCAACCCCAACTTCAACCAATGCTGAAACCACTGATATACAAGGTCAAGTCCAAGAAGGGACTGTAAGCTTCGCACCAGGCCAAGCACAAATTGACGGCCAAGCTGTCACGGTGCCACTGGTAGAGAACAGCCTAGTCTTTGTAGTTGATGGTCAAGTGGTTCAAGAAAAAGAAATTGATGCTAAGGATACCAATGGTAAAACTATCGGGACCTACAAGCTCAACTCTGAAACAGGTCAAGTGACCTTCACACCGCATAAGGATTATGTCGGCACTCCAGTTCCAGCTACTATCCAAGCGCATGACACCAATGAGGTAACGGTCACCGCCACTTATCAACCTCATGTAACGGGCGTGACGCCTTCTGGTAAGGACGTTAGCTCAAGTGGCCTCCAAGGGGCTAGCCAAACTGGTCAACCTGTCTTTACGCCAGGGGATACCAAGGTGCCAATCACCATTAATGATGAGCAACCTGCACAATTCTTTGTAGGTGGCCAAGCAGTGACTGAAACTAGCCTGCCAGCTATGCGAAATGGCGTGGAAGTCGGGACCTACACCTTAGATCCTAAGACAGGACAAGTAACCTTCCAACCTAAAGCGGATTTCGTAGGGACACCAGATCCTGTGACGGTTCAAGTTAAGGATGCCAACGGGACTCCGGCAAGAGCTAACTACACGCCAACCGTCTTGCCAACTAGCCGTCAAGGCCTTGATAAAGTAAGTCAAGATATCCAAGGTAAGGCTCAAACTGGCCAGCCAGAATTCACCTACAACCCAGACCCTAACAATGGTGGGGCGGATCAAGCTATCCAAGTTTCTGCACAAAACCCAGCTAAATTTGTGGTTGATGGTGCAGTCTCAGATGCTAGCCAAATCGACGCCAAGGACAAGGACGGCAAGGTCATCGGGACCTATACACTCACTCCTGAGACAGGCTTGATTACCTTCCAACCTAACAAGGACTTTGTAGGGACAGCTCAACCAGCTACTATCCAAGTACTAGACCCTAACGGGGTAGCCGTTTCTGCTACCTACACGCCAACAGTGACACCTGTTACGCCAACAGGAACTAGCGTCACTTCAGAAGGCTTGCAAGGTCAAACCCAAACAGGTACGCCAAGCTTTGAAGCGGGCCATGCAGATGTGCCAATCACCATTAATGATGAGCAACCTGCTCGCTTGGTAGATCCTACAACAGGTCAAGCAGTCAATGACACCAGCTTACCAGCTGTCAAGGACGGCAAGACCGTCGGGACCTACACTATCGATCCTAAGACTGGGACCGTCACCTTCCAACCTAACAAGGACTTTGTTGGTAGCCCAGATCCAATCCAAGTGGAGGTCAAAGACGCTAACGGCACGCCAGCCAAGGCCAGCTACACCCCAACCGTTACAGCCGTTGTACCACGTGGTGATAATCAAACCACGACCGACATTCAAGGTAAGACCCAATCTGCTACCCTCGTCTTTACGCCAGGGTCAGACAAGGTACCAATGGATGACACGGTAGCTGCTACTTTCGAAGATGGTTCTACTGAGAAGAAGGTAGAAGGGCAAGGAACTTACACGGTTGCCAAAGATGGCACTGTGACCTTCGTACCTGAAAAATCCTTCGTCGGGACAGCAGACCCAGTAACAATTAAACGTCAAGACGTCAACGGGACAGTAGCGACTGCTACTTATACCCCAATCGTAACAGCTGTTACTCCAAGTGGTAGCCCAGCAACTTCAAGTGGCTTACAAGGAGCAAGTCAAACTGGCACTCCAAGCTTCACACCAGGACACCCTGACGTGCCAATCAAGATTGATGCAGATCAACCAGCTCAATTTGTAGTAGCAGGCAAAGCAGTCACCGAAACTAGCATTCCAGCTACTAAGGATGGTCAAGAAGTCGGGACCTACACCTTGGACCCACTGACTGGTACGGTCACCTTCCAACCTAAGAAAGACTTCGTAGGAGTTCCAGATCCAGTTACTGTTCAAGCCAAGGACGCTAACGGTACCCCAGCGACTGCTACTTATACGCCAAGTGTAACGGGCGTAACGCCAAGTGGTAACCAGGTAGAGTCTTATGGTCTCAAGGGTCAGATTCAAACGGGCAAGCCAAGCTTCACACCTGGTGACAGCCAAGTGCCAATTGATATGGATGCGGACCCAACCTTCGAAGACGGCAGTAAGAGAGTGACCCTTAAGGGGCAAGGATCTTATGTCCTAGCCAATGATGGGACGGTTACCTTCTTGCCAGAACCAGAATTTGTTGGGACAGCGACCTCAATTGTAGTGGTTCGAGTTGATATCAATGGGTCTCCAGCTAAGGGGACTTACACACCACATGTCTTAGACATCGTGCCAAATCACGCCAAATCGGAAGACGTGCAAGGTAAGACTCAGTCTGCTACGGTAGGTGCGACTGACCAAACAAGTGGTCAAGACCTTGTGCCAAGTGCTAGTCGCCCAGCTCGCTTGGTAGATCCATTTACCAAAGAAGCAACAGATGCCAAAACTATTCCAGCACTAGACGATAATGGTAAAGAAATTGGTAGCTATACATTAGACCCATTAACCGGTCTTGTAACCTTCCAACCAAATAAAGATTTCGTAGGCCAACCACAAGGGGCTGCGGTAGTCTTCCAACATGAATCAGGGCTTAGCGTAATTGCGCGTTATCAACCGTATGTAACGCCAAATCCAGATTCCAATGATTCAGGCTCTAGTGTCAGCGAGCAATCTGCTGATGCAAGTCAACCAAATGAGCGCGGCAAGCGCCCAGGCAACCACTTGCCTAAGACCGGGGAAAGTAATGCTTCCTTCTGGTTAGCAACTAGCCTCGTGACATTAGCATTGACACTTGTTTTCTTTGGACGCAAGGTTAAGGCTGAAAACTAGAACTTCCAATAGGAAGTAATCAAATAGGGCGAGCCCCTTTCCTGATAGACAGGAAAGGGGCTCGCTTTTTGTTATAAAAAAGCCCTAGAAGGACTTTCTGGGCAAGCAACCAAGCGCTAGAGTGAATCTGTCGGCTTACAGAAACACCACTAGGAGGTTGACTGCCCAGGCAAGTCCTACTAGGGAAAGAAATCAATATTAAATCGAAGGCGCTTCTTGATTAAAACTATGGCGGGATTGAATGTGAGCCAAGAGTGCTTGGCAACCGCGATAGATTTCAGAAAAAGCTGTATCAAAGTCTTCAGTGTACCAAGGGTCAGCAATCTGAGTTTCTTCTCCGGCATAGTGCAAGAGCATATTGACTTCGCCACTAGGGCGAGCACCAATCAGATAATTGATGGCCCGTAAGTTAGGTTCATCCATACCAATGATATAGTCAGCCTTGATATCTTCAATATCTAGTTGTCGTGCAACGTGTTTTGGGGTAGGAATTCCTAAGGCTTGAAGACGCTCATTGGCACCTTCATGAATCGTTTTTCCAATTTCCCAAGGACTAGTTGCAGCAGAATCGATTGTTATTTGGTCGCTTAGACCGGCTTCTGCCACCAAGTGGCTGAAGATGGCTTCTGCCATTGGTGAACGGCAGATATTACCCAAGCAAACAAATATAACTTTAACCATAAATATCTCCTTTTACGTTTGTAAGTAAATTTTGAGGGGATTTATTTGGTTTTGTCCATCTTGTCGACCTAAGTTGTAGAGTGACTCTAAAACGGCGATGTCACTTTCAAATCTGCCAACTTTAAGGTGGGCAGATGGGCGGATGGCGAATAATTCGCCTTGTGCTTCCAAGCTTTCAATTTGATTCAAGGTCTGATTATAGCGGATGTTACGCTCTTTCAGGGCTTGGACAAAAGCAGGGAAGCGGTGGTAGAACATTGAATAAAATGGGTTCGAGTGAGTGGATTTGCGGTAAGAATCGGGTCTGGTAAGGACCACAATCAACTTATCAACACCCAGTTGGCGCGCATAATGGACTGGGATGCTATCACTAATACCACCGTCGAGGTAGGCGCCACCACTTAAACAAGGGCTAGCGTCTAACTGAATCATTTTAGAGACGAAGGGTAGGGCGGAACTGGCTCTTAGAACTTCCATTTGAGTAAATACGTCCTCGATTAGGGCGTATTCAGCTCTCCCACTGGCTACATGGGTGACCACTGCATGAAAACGGGCCTGGGAAGCTTTAAAGTGTTCGTTATCGAAAGGATCCAGGATCATAGGGACTTGGTAGTAGGCGAATTCCTTGTTGACATAGTTACCAGTCTTGAGCCAAGAGCTTAGACTCATATAACGTTTGTCGCCAAGATAGCGTCGATTATAACGCCATGCCCGACCAATTTGACCACTGAGATAATTAGCCCCGAAAAGGGCCCCTGCTGAAACAGCCACAATCTCATCTACTGGGATTTGGGCTGTCATTAGACTATCTAGGACACCGGCTGTGTATAAACCGCGCATCCCACCGCCTTCGAAGACCATGCCTATCCGCATACTTTGCCTCCTTTATGGGAAGGTGTCACCATCTTGATTAGGGACAAGACATGACACACCTACGAGCCTAAAGTGATTCATGTCACTATTGTATAATAAATTGATTCAGAAATAAAGCGACTTTTCTGAAAAACAGTAGACATTATGTTTCAATTGTGTTATATTTAAATTAAGTTAGCCTCTGACTTAATTAATCTTTCTTTTTAGTGCTAGTGAGGGTCTGACTTAATTTAAGCCTTTAATAAAGTTAATATCTAACTTTATAGGCCAAAAGAGGTTAGAGAATGGTAAAACGAAAGAAGTTAGAGAATGTGACGTCCCTTGGTATCGTCTTTGGGACTTTCGCCCCGCTACACGTTGGGCATATTGATATTATTAACCAGGCCAAGCGCCACAATGATGGGGTCCTAACCATCGTATCAGGTTATGACGGGGATCGAGGGGATCTAATCGGGCTGAGTCTACGCAAGAGATTCCGTTATACGCGTGAGACTTTCCGCTATGATGACTTGGTCATTGTCGATAAGCTAGACGAGAATCATATTCCGGCCTATCCTAATGGTTGGGTAGAGTGGCTAGCTAAGCTTGATGAGTCCATTGCCCAGTATGTGGTCTTTAGTGGTCAAGCTAAGATTGTGGTCTACTGTGGCGAGACAGAGTATAAGGACAAGATCAATGAATTGCGCCCTGACTGGGAAGTGGTTCTGGTAGACCGGTCTTTAATTAAGATTTCAGGGACTATGATTCGGAGTAATCCGCGGATGCACTGGCATCAGATTGCCAAACCATTCCGCCGCTTCTTCTCGACTAATGTCCTCATTGCAGGCTCAGCTTCCAACGGTAAGACAACCTTGGCGCGGGATTTATCACGCCTCTTCGGTTGCCCTTGGTCGCCAGAATATGCCCGTGAGTACCAGGAACGCTATAATGTCCTAGATGATGAATTGGACAAGAACGACTACACCTATCTCTTTACCGGCCAGTTCCGTCAGACTTCGGACTTGATTGATTCGCCAGCTAATAATGGTCTGATTATCGCCGATACCAACTCGACCATTACTATGGCCTATGCGGAGTACTACCTCAAGGACAGCCTGTCTGAGGAAGATTTCCAAGCCTTGACCGACGTTTACCAGTCCATGATTGAGAAGGAAAAGTGGGATAAGATTTTCGTTGTCCTACCACAATCTAACTATGTGGACGACGGGGTTCGGGACATGACCATGGCGGATGAAGAAACCCGTGATGCCTTCACCTCCCTAACCATCCAACTCTTTGAAGAAGCGGGATTGGCTGACAAGATTGTCTACTTGGGGAATCCTAATCCAGGCCAGACCTTCTTCGAGAGTCTCTACGAAACAGCCAAAATTGAAATTGCAAGCCTATTGAATCAGGAGGTATAGAACATGTCAATTGTTGAAAATTTTAAGACCAAGTGGACCAAGCTCCACGATTACTGCACATCAGGCTATAAGGTAACAGGGCGCAACCTCAAAACCTTGGCCGGCGACACCAAGAAATTAGGCTTTGCTGGCGTGGTTAAGGCCATCTATGAGGACCTAGTAGTGGGCCGTACCCAACTGGAATGGGCTTATTTAATCATTATGTCCATTGTGCCAATTATTGTCGCTTTGCGCGACCCAGATTCAACCTTGCTAGGCTTTATCGCTTCTATTACAGGGGTTATTAACGTTATTCTGGTAGCTGAGGGCCGCAAATCTAACTACTTCTTTGGTGTCATTACGACCAGTATTTACTTATTTTTAGCTATCGGTAATGGATTCTATGGTGAGGTTTTAACAAATGCCTACTTCGTAGTTATGCAACCGATTGGCCTTTATGTCTGGCTTATGGCAGACCGTAAGCGTCAAGAAGAAATCCATCAAGTAGAAGACACACCTACTAATGTCAAGTCCCGTCGCATGGGCTTGGTGGATTGGATTATTGCCTTAGCTCAAACCGCAATTGTTTGGCTTCTCATGGGCTTAGCCTATAAGTCTATCGGTGCTAATCGACCTTTCCGTGACTCTGTGACTGATGGGACCAATGTGGTGGGTCAGAAGTTAATGACCGAGCTCTATGCCGAACAATGGCTCTTCTGGATTGCTACCAATCTCTTCTCCATTTACCTCTGGTGGGGCACTGATGGCTCCGTCGATATTGTGGTCATGTACCTGCTCTTCACAGTAAACAGTATTGTCGGCATGTATCGTTGGATTCAACAGGCTCAGGCTAATCAATAAGGAGGGACTTCATGCCTGAATTTAAGGACCCTCAAGCCGAAAAGCACTATTATGAGACTAAGGCCAGCCAGGAAGAATTTTTGACCTGGTACCAAAAACAGGAATTTCCCAACTATCCCAAACCAGCCTTAACAGTAGACAATGTCATTTTGCGTTGGTATCAGGCCGACCCAGAGGAGGCGCCTCAACTACAATTGCTCTTAATCAAGCGCAAGGCCCATCCTTTCTTGGGTCACTATGCCTTGCCGGGTGGCTTTGTCGAGCCAGACGAAGATACCACTCAGGCTACCATTCGTGAGGTGCTAGAGGAAACCCATATTGCCTTGGATCCGCTGCGAATTGAACAGTTGGAGACCTTTGCCAGTCCAGGTCGCGATCCGCGGGCCTGGGTGGTCTCGGTGGCCCATATCGTCTACCTGCCCTATGATAGCGGCCAGGAGGCAGTGGCAGGGGATGATGCCAGCGCCATTTGCTGGGCTAATCTCTCGGTGACCGAGTCAGGAGCTCTCCTACTAGTGGACAGTGAGAGCCAAGACTTCATTCATGACTTGGCCTTCGACCACGAGCTGATTATCACCAAGGCAGTGAGACGTCTATCAAATAAACTGGAGTACCATCCGACGGTTCTATCGCTTCTGCCAAGCACTTTCACCATTAAGGATGTGCGGGCCATCTTCGATGTCTTCAATCATCCCCAATTCCGCCATGTGGGCATGACGGCCTTCCGATTGCGTCAAGAGAAGTATCTGACCTTCCTGGAATTTGGCCATGCGGGTGCCGGTAAACGGGGGCGTAGTCACAAAACCTACACCTATCAACTCAATCCATTTTATTAGCAAGAAAAGACTGCCTGAGGCGGTCTTTTTTTTGCGTCTTCTTCTTGCTAGAAAGAGGCGATTAGAGTAGAATAAGCCTATGTGAAAGGAGAGTGGAGCTTGCTATGAAGAGATTAAGCCTAGATTTGCGGGTTAGCCATATTTTTGGGGTGCGGTTTTTGTCCGTCTTGGTCTTGCTGCTAGTCTTTATGTCCTTAGTGGGCTGGGGGCTACTTTCCTTATATACGCTCTCCCCCAAAAGCTGGCAGCCAGTCTTAAGCGTATGTTTGTATCTTGCCTGGCCCTTTATAGCGGCTCCTCTGGTTCGGTGGTCCTATGACAAAATCTGGCTCCGACCGGTTACCATACGCGATATCGGCAGTCAAATTGCCATTAAGGTTGGCCACCGAGAGAAGTGTCATGATTGGGCCGACCTGCGCAAGGTCAAGGTGTCGACTGAAGGGCAAAGTAGATACTATGCTTCCCCCATCATGAGTCTAAATCTGGTGCTGATTTTCAAAGGACGGACTTATCGCCTAGGGACGGATGATCATATAGAAGACTTGAGAAGCCTAGAACGGTACTGCCAGAGTAAAATAAGGAATAGACGCAAAAAGTCTAAGAAGGCCAAATAGACATTTGGAAGCAAGTCAGCCACTTGCTTCAAAGATTGAACTAGAGTAGAATAAGCCTAGATGAAAGGACGGCGACTCAGACATGGAGACAAATCAAGAAAACAAAGAGCTAGCATTCAGCAAGGTCTTGCGGGTTAGCCATGTCTATGGCGTGCGTTTTTGGTCCATTGTGGGGCTGATTCTGGTCTTTATGTCCTTGCTAGGCTGGGGGCTACTTTCCCTACTCGATTGGCTCTGGCAAAGGACGCCAGAAGGCGCTCATGAAGCCTTATTGCTATTAGTCTTCGTCATTTGGCTTTTAGGCTCATCTGCTTTAGTTCAGTGGGCCTATGAGAAAATCTGGCGCCGTCCAGTTGTCATACGAGACTTGGGTAGCCAAGTTGCCATTAGCGTGGGGGAGCGCGAGGATCGTCATTCCTGGTCGGATTTAGTCAAGGTCAAGATGCACCGTTATCGTGTGGGCCGCACAGGCCAGACGCGGGTCAAGAGCTTGAATTTGGTCCTGACCTTCCAAGGCAGAAGCTACCGCCTAGGGACGGATGAGCATCAACGCCAGCTAGAGAATTTGCAAAATTATTGCCAGCGCAAAATCTTGCAAAATGGCTCCGACTACTATCAATAAAAAAACAAGCCCTCCTTAGGATTTCCTAGGGAGGGCTTATTTTACTAGCTAGTGAGACTTTTGACGTCGTTTTTGAATCAGATGGTTGGTGGCCGCCACATCCAAGCGACGATGCCAAATCATACCTTGCCAGATTAGGATGTAGATGACTAGGACCACCCCTACAAAAGGAAGTAAATCCTGCCAAGAAAAGCTAATCCAGCCATTGTAGAGGGCCGTGATACCGACAATGATTAGGATAGAAGCGAAATGAAGAAGCAAGGCCAAGGTCAGGTTATGATCTTCTTCCCACTCCCGATAGTGGAGGGTGACAAGGCCGATGAGACCACTCATCATGAGCACGGTGACGACTTCGGCAGGTCTAATGGCGCTGGTCCGAAGGAAGACCAAGGTACAGAGCAGATAGGTGAGTGAGCCAATCAGAAGGCCATTGACGAAGGCTAAGGTATGTGTTTTTAACATCTTATATCCCTCCCATGCCTAGCGTTTGCTTGAGTGCTGGCAGGTATTTGCGGCTAACGCCAAGTTTGATTTTGTGGGTCAGGATGGCCACCATATTGCCAGAAAAACCCATTTCAAGCGTGTGCAGATGGTTGATATTGAGCAGGGCGCTCTTAGATACTTGGACAAAGTCTCGCCCGTCTAAACGTTCCAACATCTTATTGAGCTGGCCTTTGACTAGGTAAGTAGCCTCCTGGGTATAGACGGTCAACTCATTCTGATAGACTTCCATAGCAATCAAATCTTGACTAGCCACCATGATGGTCTTGTCATCGACTAGGAGCGGAAGCCGAGTGAGGCCAGAAGAGGCATTTTGATTTTCTTCCAAAAGCTGCAGGACTTGCAGAGCCTCCGCGTTAAGATTAGCCGCTTCCACCGTCACATTGACCGTATCAGGGGCGAGTTGGGGATTGGGCTCAAATCGTATATTCACAGGGACTTCCTCCTAAAACAGTGTCTTCCCCCTTATTATAGACTATGTAAGGCTAGTTTGCGACTGAATTTGCCTAAGATTGGCATGAGAATGAGGAAGAGGAGGCCAAAGCCTAAGAGAATGAGGACTTCCTGGCTAGCGCTGGTTAAGAAACCAACATCCAAGCCGACACCGGTATGGCGCAAGATTTGTTGTAACATGAAGTCAGGCACTTGCTGGGTCATGGCTTCTTGCGTTGGTGCTAGGAGAATGTGACGGAAAAGGGAGGAGAAGTAAGGGGCGGGTGTGACTTGAATGACCCAACGACTTGCTTGTGGTAAGAGACCTAGCGGTAGGTAGACGCCAGCGAAGAAGCCAAGGGAAGTGGATAGTAATAACATGACATGGCCGAAGCTGGTCACACTTCTGACAAAGCCAAAGAGTAAGACATTGAAGCTAGTCCAAACCAGGGCTGACAAGACCATAGCGCCCAAGAGTTGAAGTAATTGCAGGCCTGATAGGGTCATGCCCGCCGTTAGCGCGTAGTAGGTAAATAATAAGCTTAGGGAAAGAACCTGCATAATCAAACTGATTAGGGCACTGGCTAGGAAGTAGCCAAATTGCATTTGATTATAACTTAAATCGGTCAGGAGGAAGTCGGCTAGGACGCCTTTTTCTTTATCTTCAACCATTGGGCTAAGACCTGCTGCGCTAGTAGTAGCCCCGACGATGGCTAAGATTCCTCCTAAGAGCCAGTAATCCAAGAAGGTATTAACGCCAGGTAATTGTGGCCATGAAGAAGCCATGTTGTCCTTGAGGAAGGCTAGGTAGAGAATGAAGGTGATGAGGGCACCTAAGAGTGAGAAGAAGACACGACTCTTTTGGATGAAGTAGAGGCGTAGGCAACGAAGTGTGAAGTGTAACATATTAGCGGATCTCCCTTCCGGTTAAATTAATAAAGAGGTCATCGACACTACCGCGATGGTATTCAAAGTGCTTAATGAGTGGGCGGTAACGATCTAAGAGGGGCCAGACGGATTGTTCAGGCTTGAGGTCAACCTTCAAGAGCGGACCATCTAGGCGGACTTGGTAGTCGGGGGCAAGTTCTTGGGCCAAGGCTTGTGGATCTTCAAGATCTAAGCTTAAGGTGTCATAGGCATATTGAGCCTTAAGCTGGCTAACCGTGTCGGCTGCAATCAAGTGACCGTGGTCAATAATGTAGACATAGTCGGCATTTTCTACTTCTTCTAAGTAGTGGGTGGTTAAGAGGATGGTCAGGCCTTGTTCTTGGCGCAGACGCAAGAGGGCATCCCAGATGACATTACGGGTTTGGATATCTAAACCGGTTGAGGGCTCATCCAGAATCAAGAATTTAGGCTGGTGGACTAGTGCCCGAGCAATGTCGACACGACGGCGTTGGCCACCAGATAAGGTGCCATAGCTTTGCTTCAAGATTGACTCGAGTTCAAAGACTTGGATTAGGAAGTCCAGCTGGCTGGCCTCAAAGTTACGGTAGCATTTGGCCCGATTTAAGAGGTTTTGGCCAACGGTTAGGTCCTGGTCTAAAATACTGTCCTGGAAGACCACACCCAGTTGGCGTTGATAGTCTGAGCGGGAGAGTTGCTGACCTTGGAAGATAATAGAACCCTCGCTTGGGGACAAGAGGCCTGTTAGCATCTTAATAGTGGTGGATTTACCGGCACCATTGGGACCTAAGAGGGCTACTAATTGACCTTGAGGGATGGATAGGTTGAGTTGCTGTACGACCGTTTTATCGCCGTAGCGTTTGGTTAGGTTTTGGGTTTGAATTAACATGGGGGTGTCCTCCTTTACTACAGGCTTATCTTACCATGATGTTTGGCCCTTGCCTTGATAAAAAAGCTAAGTGGTCAAAATTGGGGCTTAAGTGGTTAGGGAGGGGGGCCAAAATGCAAGAAGTGGGAAATGAAGGAGTTTAGGAGGGGGCTATCTGGCAAAAAATACTCAAGCAGTCGGTCATTTTTTTGATTATCTTTTGGATGGCTTGTTTACTTAAAATGATAGCGAACAATCTAATAAAGAGAGCGCTTTTACAGGGTGCTAGGCTTTCTTTTAACGAGCCAAGTCCAGCCTAATATGTTATAATAGGGTCAAGAAATTTAAAAGGAAGTGCCCTAATGTCTCAATATGATGTGAAGCAAGTGGCTTGCCACCAATGTCAGGCACCAATCGACGTCAAGGTCTATGGAACAATCGATGTCACTGACCAGTCACCGGAACGTGAAGCCATTCTGTCTGGGGAATTTTTCAAAGTAAAATGTCCTGAGTGTGGCTATGAGGGCATGGCGGATTACGGCTTCCTCTATCAAGATTTACAAAAGGGCCTTGTCCTCTTCTACGAACCAGATCCTAGTTTTTTTGAAGAAGATGTGCAAGTATTGAAGGACACCTTCACCCCTGAACAGATGGCTGTGGCTACCATCCGGATTGTGCACGGCTTGCCTAATCTCTGGGAGAAGATTCAAATTCTTGAAGCAGGCCTAGATGACCGCATCGTAGAGTTACAAAAATATTTGGTTTTTGCTGGTTTCCACCAACAAATGCCAGACCAGCCTATTAAGCATATTCTTTATCAAGTGGCCAAGGAAGGTAAAGCTCAATTTCTGCTGGGGGATGACCGAGAATTGGTCGCGACGGTAGCCTTTGACCAGGGCCAGTATGACCTAACCAAGGACAGTTTTGCCCAGGAGCTAGCCCGCTATGGGGGTGGATTCTTCATCAATCAGCAATGGGCAGAATGGCTCATGGCCCAACTAGAGCAAGACCAAGACTAGGTGATGAGCATGAATCAACAAAGTTCAGAAACCATGGCGGCCATCAATCGTTTCCGCGATGAACGTCATTGGCGACCTTATCATAATGAGAAGGATTTGGCTATGTCTATTGCGATTGAAGCCGCGGAGTTGATGGAAATCTATCAATGGCGGACGCCTGAGGAAGCTAATAGTCAAGATTTAGAACATATTAAAGAAGAAGTAGCAGATGTTTTAATCTATACTTATATGCTGGCAGATAATTTAGGCCTGGATATTGACGACATTATTGCGGATAAACTGCGTAAGAATGCCATCAAGTACCCAGCCCCGCCAACAGAATTAGATGGAGCTGCTAGTGAGTAGCTTCTTTTATATTTAAAATCACATCTTCGCAGAATGTGGTGGAGTTTTTCATATCTTTTTCATATACGTGGTGTAAACTATGAATTGTAGAAAAGTAATCACTAGTTCTAATAGGGAACAAGGAAATGTTTGGAGTGAGTGAGTATGTTGAAATTTATGCAAGCAATCCAAGCCCATCGTAACTCACAGGTCCTGGCTTGCCAATTGAATCGTTTGAATCAGGATGCCCAAACACTCACCTATCAGGACATGTGGCTAGCCGTTGACCAATTAGCAGGCTGGTTGCATGAGACCTTAGGCCAGGACCGTTCACCCCTAGTCGTCTACGGACATAAGCATCCCTACATGTTGGTTTATTTCTTGGCTTGCCTCAAATCAGGTCATGCATACTGTCCCATTGATTTGTCCATGCCGCTGGATCGGGTGGCCGCGATTATTGAGAAGTTGGCGCCACCTTTGGTGCTTACGACCGAAGACTTGCCACTAGATTGCCGGCAAGTCACTTTAGCCCAAGCTCAAGCCCTTGTGCAGGCGGGGAGCTATGATGCGCCAGCTGATGACGTGGCGGTTAAGGGTTTTGAGACAGCCTACATTATCTATACCTCTGGCTCTACTGGCCAACCTAAAGGAGTCTGTGTCTCAGCCGAGAACCTGGACAATTTCTTGACTTGGTATCTGCCACTGATTCCAGCCCGGCCAGGAGAGAGCCCTGTATTCATCGGCCAACCACCTTATTCCTTCGACCTGTCGGTCATGAGTGTCTATCCTGCCCTCTGCATGGGCGCCACCTTATACCAATTGGACAAGGGCTTGTTAAGCAATTATGGGGCTTTGTTCGACTGCCTCAAGCAGTCGGGCATTTCCACTTGGGTGTCCACACCGTCCTTTGTTGATACTTGCTTGGCTGATCCGCAATTCAATCAAGAACTGCTGCCCCAAGTCAGACGTTTCGCCTTCTGCGGTGAGAAGCTTCAGACTCGTACGGCTCAGGCCCTCTTGGATCGTTTCCCGCTGGCCAAGGTCTATAATTCCTATGGCCCAACTGAATCGACAGTTATGATGACCTGGGTGGATATCGACCAAGCCCTGATAGATGCCTATCCGGACAATTTACCGGTTGGACGTGTCCGTCCTGGTAGTCAGGTCAAGTTGCTACCCCTAGAAGAGGCAGAAGAAGGCCAAGGCGAAATCCAAATCATTGGGGATACAGTCGCTCAAGGCTACTATGGTCAACCTGAATTGACCGCTCAGAAATTTGGTCAAGTTGGTGGGCAACCTGCCTATAAGACAGGGGACGTGGGTTACTTTGAAGAAGACTTGCTCTTCTGTAATGGTCGGATTGACTTTCAGATTAAGTGGCATGGCTACCGGATTGAACTGGAGGACATTGATGCTAACCTAATCAAGCATCCTCTGGTCAGCCAAGCCATCACCCTACCTAAGTACGAAGGCGATACGGTTAGAAGTTTAGTCAGCTTTGTGATTTATGATCAGGTCATCCAGCAACGTTTCCAAACGGTGCGTGAACTCAAGGCGCATTTGAAGCAGACCTTGCCAGACTACATGATTCCTAAGAAAATCGTCTTTCTAGATAGCCTACCACTCAATCAAAATGGTAAGGTTGACCGGAAGGCCTTAGGAGGGCTCTTATGACCTACTTTGGTGATGAAAAGTTTGCTCTGATAGCAGCGATTTTCTGCCTAGGCGGACTGGTAATTCGTTGGCGCCAATGGCCAATCAAATATTGGCTGGCCCTAGGCTCCTTGATTATCTATGCGGGTGTCTTCGGCGCAGATTTCCAACATTTGCTTGTCTCACTGGTCTTCTTAGCCTTTCAATATGGTTTGATTCAATATCAATTTCGTCATCCCGAGTTTAAGTGGACGGTCTACCTGTCCTTTCTGCCCTTGGTTTTGGCCAAGTTACATGAAATTTGGACCATCTACAGCTTTGGCTTTGTCGGCATCTCCTATCTGTCTTTTAAGGTGGTGCAGATTCTGCTAGAGACCCAGGACGGCCTCATTAAGGAAATGTCCTTGGTCGATTACCTGAGCTTCCTGCTCTTCTTCCCAGTTGTCAGTGCCGGCCCTATTGACCGCTCCAAGCGCTTTGTGGCAGATACGGAGAAGATTCTGGACTGGAAAGACTATTGGGAACTGCTGGGCCTGGGGAGTTATCGCCTCTTACTCGGGGCTGTCTACAAATTTGTCATTGCTGCCGTCATTTTCAAGTGGCTGTCGGCATTACAGGTTGGCAATTATTTTTACTATTTGATTAAATACGCCTACGGCTATACCTTCTATTTATTCTTTGACTTTGCTGGATATAGCCTCATGGCAGTAGGGCTCAGTAACCTCTTAGGGATTGAGACCCCAATGAACTTTAAGCAACCATTCTTGGCCATCGATATCAAGGATTTCTGGAATCGTTGGCACATTAGCTTATCCCAATGGCTGCGGGACTTCGTCTTCTCGCGCGTCATGATGAATTTTATTCGTCATAAGCGTTTCAAGACCCGGCTTAATCGGGCCATGGCAGCCTATATGGCCAATATGCTATTCATGGGCTTTTGGCATGGTTTCTCCTTCCATTATATCCTCTATGGTTGTTACCACGGGGTTTTAATGGCTGGCTTTGAAGCCTATCAGAAGAAATCAAAATTTTATAAGAAATACAAAAACCACTCCCTCTACAAGCTAGTAAGCTGGGCAGTGACTTTGCAATTGGTTGTCTTGGGGATGTTCATCTTCTCCAATAAATTTCCAGAAGTCGTAGGGAAGTGGCTAGGATTTGGACAAGGTTAGGAGTGAGAGTATGGAAGAACAAGTATTAAGCCTTTTAGAAGAATTGTGTGAAGATGAAGTGGTGCGTGAGGATTTAGATATCAATCTCCGTGACGAAGGGCTCCTGGATTCCTTAGGTTTCGTTGAGATGCTAGTGCGGATGGAAGAAGTCTTCGGTTTTGCAACGGCACCAACGGAGGTCACCTATGAAGAGATTGATACGCCACGTCGGGTCATAGCCTACGTTAAGAAACGAGTGGCTGCTCTATGATTAAAATGAAGGCCTTAGTCTATGCCATTTGCTTAGCGCTTGTCAGCATGATTGGCCTCAATGCTTCCTTGTCCGGGGCCTACCAGGTGCCAGATAACAGTATACGTTACGGCCGACAAGTGGAGAAGAACCAGAGTAAGGATATTTTGACTCAGAATATGGACGCCCAGACCTTAACAGTCTTCGGTTCCTCGGAGTTGGTCCAAACCTTCAAGGAAAACTTCGACCCTAGCGTGGTCTTCAACTACAAGGACTTTCACCTGATGGAAATTGGCCGTGGGAATTATCGCAACCTTACCTTGGCCTCCATCTTGGGTTCTGTAGGGGATAATTTACCTCAACAAAAAGCGGTCTTATTGGAATCCCTACAATGGTTTACCAAAGAAGGAGTACCACCTAACGCTTTACTCTATCGTCTGTCTTTTGAGCATGTTTATAATACCTTAAGTAATCCTAAGGTGACGGAAGAACACAAACGTGCCTTTATTGATCGTCTGCTAGAAGCCTCGACTCAGCATCCCCAAGTGCACGATGCCTTGGCTCGCTATAAGAAGGCTTTGCTAGACGAGCCAGATAATTGGTTTGAGAACCAGTGGGCGCGGGCTCATTACCAGCTCGATGTCTTCAAGAACAAGATTCGCTATGCCCTAGCTGACAAGGACCCTCTGCCAATGGCGGGTGACAAGACGCCGGACTATGATTGGGATCAACGTTATAAGACCATTGCTGAGCAAGAAGGGGCAGCAGACAAGACCAACAATAATGAATTTCAGGTTGAAAATCATTATTACACCAATGAAATTGGTCAAGATTTAGAGAAGTTTAAGAACAGTGATGTAGGAAAATACGTCACCGATTCACCAGAAATGAAAGACTTGAACATATTCCTCGACATCGCTCAAGACTTGGGCGTGGATGTCCGTGTCGTCCTCCTACCCGTTAATGGTAAGTGGTATGACTACACCGGCTTCCCTAAGGAAGACCGCCGGGCTATCTATGAGGCAATCAAGCAAGTGCTGGATCAACGTGGTATCAAGTATTATGATTACCAGGATGATGATTATGAGCCTTATGTCATGCAGGATATGTTGCACTTAGGATGGAAAGGATGGACTCGCCTTGAAAAAGATCTTTATGAATATGGTAAACAAGATTAAATCCTCCAAAATTCTCCAACTCATTCTGTGGATTGCGATTTTCTACGTATTAATCATGATCCTCGTCATCTACGGATTGGCTAAGGATACTGGAGGCGTGCAGCCTTACATTTATAGTAGTTTCTAAGAATTAAGGACTAGGTCAGCTGACCTAGTCCATTTTTTATGCTTTAATCGTTTGAGTGGTCCTAACAAGTCAAAAAGACTATAATAGAGCTAAGAAAATAAGAAAAGGGGAAGTGCTATGACACATAAAGTAGAACGTGACCTGATTAAGACAGACCTCTTCCAGGCAGTCAATGGGGCCTGGTTAGAAACGGCTGTAATCCCGGATGATAAGCCAACAACGGGTGGCTTCTCAGATTTGGCCGACAAGGTAGAAGCCGATCTGATGAAGGATTTGGCCGACTTGATTGATCAGCCTGACTCACTGACCAAGATGCAAAAGGAAATGGTGGCTTACTATCAGTTAGCCTTGGATAAGGAAGGGCGTGCTGCTCTAGGTATGAGTCCCTTGCGTCCTTATATCGACCGCATCCAAGCACTGACCTCAGTAGCTGACCTGACTGAGTGGGCTAAGACCGGTATTTTAGAAGGCCTACCAGGCCCCTTCGGCTTAGGTGTGGTCCAAGATATGGCGGATTCCAATCGTTATGTGGTGCATTTGGGTCGCCCAGGCTTGATTTTGCCTGACCGGACCTACTATGAGCCTGATCATGCGCAAGGCCAGCAATTGTTGGCAGTCTACCGCCAAGTGGCCTTAGACTTACTGGCCTTATTAGGCTTGGACGTTAAGGAAGCTATGGAATTAGTGACAGCCGGCATGGCCTTGGATGCTCGCCTAGCCCCTTATACCTTGTCTAAGGAAGAAGCGGCAGAATATGTGGTCTTCCACAACCCTCGCAAGTTGGATCAAGTAGCGGCTTACTCTGACCAAATCGATTTCAAGGCAGTACTAGAGTCCGTCTTAGGTGGTTTGCCTGAGACCCTAAACGTAGGCGAACCTAAATTCTTCGAGGCCTTCAAGGAACTTGTGGATCAAGCTGATTTGACTGAGCTTAAGGCCTGGTTGACCTTGCGTCTGGTTACGGGTGCGACCAGCTATCTGTCTGAAGAAGCACGGGCTATCAGCCACCGTATGACCCAGGCCTTGACTGGCAACCCAGCCATGAGACCTTTTGAAAAATTGGCCTACAGCCATGTCAATCAAGCATTCGACCAAGTCTTAGGGGACTTCTATGCCCAACGCTACTTTGGCCCTGAAGCCAAGGAAGACGTGACTCAAATGGTCAAGAACATGATTGCCATCTACCAAAAACGCCTAGAAACCAAGGAATGGCTTAGCCCTGCCACTCGCGAAAAGGCCATTCTCAAGCTACAGAAAATGGACCTCTTAGTGGGCTATCCTGACAAGATTCCGCCAGTCTATGAGGAGTTAGTTGTCGGCGACCGCAACTTCTTCCAGGCTTCTATCTTCTTCACCCAAGTAGCAACTCGCTACAACCTCAGCAAGTGGAACAAGCCAGTGGACCGTGATCTCTGGGAAATTAGTGCCAACACGGTCAATGCCTACTATGATCCATCTAATAACTTAATCTGCTTCCCAGCGGCTATTCTGCAGGCGCCATTCTATAGCCTGCAACAATCAGCTAGCGCCAACTATGGGGGGATTGGGGCCGTGATTGCCCATGAAATTTCCCATGCCTTTGACAATAATGGCGCCCAGTTTGATGAGACCGGTAGCTTGTCTAACTGGTGGACGGAAGAGGACTTGGCTCACTTCAACAGCCTGGCCGATAAGATGATCAAGCTCTGGGATGGGATTCCGTTTGGTGACGGCAAGATTAATGGGACCTTGACCGTCTCTGAAAATATTGCGGATGCGGGCGGTCTAAGCTGTGCCCTTGAAGCAGCTCAAGCTCTGCCGGATGCTGACTTGGAAGACTTCTTCTTCAACTGGGCCCGCGTCTGGTGTCGCAAAGCACGACCAGAGTATGTCAACCTGCTTCTCAACATTGACGTTCACTCGCCAGGTGAGTTACGAGCCAACATGGCACCTAAGAATTTGGCGGCCTTCTATGAAACCTTCGGGATTGAGCCCGGCGACGCCATGTATTTGGCACCTGAAGAACGGGTAACGATTTGGTAATCTCAAGATAATAAAAAAGCCCCTGACCGATGGCATTGGAGCCATCAGCCAGAGGCTTTTTTCTTAGCCGTTAAAGGCATTGACAATGGTTTCGACATTTTTAATCATAACGGAAATAGAGCCGTCTGGATTGTTAATGAACTCAATGACTTCAGGGTCATCATAGAGCTCAGTTGGCACCATGAGCTCGATGCCATTGGCCAGCTTGAATTTTTGCTTGGCGTACTTCTTCTCATACTTGGGCACGTTGTTGACTGCAATGTTGGTTGGGACTTCTCTTTTGACTAGGGCCTCGCGCGCCGCGTCCTGGGCGCCTAGATTGCCCTTGAAGACCTGACGGGTGATTTCTTCCGCATTAATGACATGGTCCTCTTCTAACTGTTGCAGAATAACCTTTTGAGTAGTTGCCAGGGCCTGATAAGGTTCTTGGTCAAATTGCTTGGCGGTGTCGGCGACCGCCTTTTTGATTTGCTTGATTTGCTGCGGCGCTGCTTGAGGTGGGGCGATTTCCAAAATGCGTTCGGATAGGTAGAGGCAGCGTTTGCCTTCGATGACATATTGCTTCTCTAGAATTTGGTAGTCACCAGTGGCCAAGTTCAGCAAGAAGAATTCCGATGGCGTCTGGGTGGGGCTTGGGAGAATGGCGTGGTGCATGACCAGTTGATTGACTAATTGCGATTCGGCCGAGAGGAAATGCGTCACCTGACTAGAGTAGTCCAGGCGTATCAGGCCGAAATAGCGCTGTTCATGGTCATCACTAGCCTCGAAGAAGAGATAGTCGGCAGCAGCGATTTCTTCCGCTGGCCCAATCAAGTCAAAGAGTTTATCGGCCAGACTGCTAGATTTGTCAATCAGGCTGGTTTGGTCATCCTTGAGACTAGCCCAGAGGGCGTTGTCCGCTTCTAGCTTAGCGCGTTTGGGTTCTGCCTTTTGGACCTTGGTCAGGAGCTTATCCAGGTAGGTCCGAATCAGGGGCGAGGATAAGTCCATGGCTTCCTGGGATAGGAAGAGATTACCAGCATCCTTATCCAGGATGTGGAGAATGGCATGGTGAATGTACATGTTGAGGAATCCTTTCTAGTGAAGAAAAAGGGGGCAGGAGCCCCCTAATATTTGAGATGCTTAGACGCGTTGGCCGACAAAATGGACCATATCATCAACAACTTGACGGGAAGGGGTCGTCATGACATAGAGACTGTCCCCAAGTAAATCAGCGAAAGCCTGCGGAATGCGGGCAGTCATCTTGATCTGGTCAGCGAATCGATCCAGGATGTCTTGGTGGCTGGCCACATAAGTATGCTCATCGCGACGAGCAACAGCTAGGCAGTAGCGACCATGGGCGGTCTGCTTAGGCAGCTCTTGGCCTGTCACTAGCTTAGCCCAATAATCGTAGAGGTCAATATCATGGGCATAGTTGTAGATGTCGATACAGAAGCCGCCGGCTGGGCGGTTATTGTATTCAATGGCGATAAAGTCATCGTCCGGCGTCCGGAAGAATTCGATATGGAAGAAGCGCTCCTTCATGCCAAAGGACTTGATGATGGCATGGCCATATTCACGCAATTTAGGATGGACTTCCTTCTCAATATAGAAGGCGTTGTCCTTACGATCCAAGACTAATTCCAGTGGTGGGTAGTAGTAGGTCAGACCGGTTTCGAAGACAATCTTGCCCTCAGCATCAATCAGACCATCAAAAGTGGTTACCGTTGGGTAGGAGACAAATTGCTCCAGGAAGTAAGGAGTAGACTCCCCCCAAGTTGCCTTGAATTGGGCCACATCCTCTGGCGTCATGAGCTTGTAGGTAGCGGCAGCCCCCACGCCATTATCGGGTTTAGCAATCAGTGGCAGGCCTAATTCTTGGATGGCGGCCTCAATTTCTGAAGTCTGGCTGACCACGCGTCCGTCCACGACCGGCACACCGGCCTTGCGGAAGTATTCCTTCATGACGGATTTGTACTTGGTCTTGGCCAAATCTTGGGGTTTGACGCCAAAGATATTGAACTGCTGACGCAAGCCAGCATCTAGTTCCAGCCAGTATTCATTGTGGGACTCAATGCGGTCGATGGGTCCATATTTGTGGAAGAAGAAGGCGACTGCTCGAGTGACTTGGTCTAGGTCTTCCAGATTATCCACCCGGAAATATTCAGTCAGAGTCGCTTTGAGCTCATCGTTGAGTTGGTCATAAGGTTCCTGGCCAATCCCTAGGACATTGACGCCATATTGACGTAACTTATAGGAAAAGGGCTGGAAGTTAGCAGGGTAGTAGGGAGAAATAACAATATAGTTCATAGGGAATCCATCCTTTCTGCTAGGGTCAGGGGCATTTAGCCTACCACTCTTCGCTTAGGAAACGTAGGCAATCGGGTAGATAGGTTGCCCAAGCTTCTTCACTGTGGGTAGCGTCAGCCGCAATAATTAGCTGGAGTCGGTCCTGAGGCATGCCACCAGCCAGTAATTGTTGATAGTAGCTGAGGGAGGCGTTGATGTAGATTTGCTTCATGTTACCGTGGGTCAGGTCGCGGTCGGTGTCGTCTCCTTCCTGGGTCCCCACTTGGATAAAGATGCGTTGGCTAGGGTCTAGCTTTTGACGGCTAATGTAGCGGTTGAAGGCTTCCACGGTTAACCAGGAGGCACTAGAGAAGACCCCTAGGTTACCAATCTGGTCCGCATATTCCAAGCCCATAAATTGGGTGATATTACCGCCCAAGGAAGAGCCGGCCATGGCGGTGTGGCGTTTGTCAGGCTTGGTCCGGTAGTGGCTATCGATGAAAGGTTTGACCACATTCATCACGAAGTCAGCATAATTCAAGCCCTTGCCCCCAAGGCGCATTCCTTCAGGAATCGGGGTGTTGGTGAAAGGCCAAGGTGAATATTCGTTGAGGCGGTTTTCGTTATCATTGTCGATCCCGACTACAATCATTTGGGGGATGTCAGGATTCTTCTTGATGGCTGGAATTATTTTCCAGGAGTGGCCACTGAATGATTCGCGGCTGTAGAAGACATTCTGGCCGTCATGGAAGTAGAGAACAGGGTAGGACTTGTTCTCGTTCTTCTGGTAATCCTTAGGTAGGAGGACCCGAATACGGCGAGGCTTGTTGGTGTATGGGACAGTTAGTTCATGGGTATGCATTTCTAGGTAAAAATAGGCTGCGTGATGCATGGCAGGGCTCCTTTCTTAGTCCTCCATATTTTAACATGAAGCCAGGGCCTAGGCTAGGAATTTTTGGTCAGAATCAGCCTTGAGAATATAAAGAAAGTGTGAAGAAGGTTAGAAAGTTCTAGGACGAGGCCAAAACGTAGGCTTATAGGGACTTAATTCTATCCCAAAAGATAGTAAGTCTGTAAGAAGTGCCTACTAGTTTTTAATAGGGTGAGCTTTTTATAATATAGATGTCTTTATCTCTCTATCCCAAGGAAAGGAGTTTATGATGTATCAAGAAACTTTTGATTTAGAATCTGTTACGCTCAATGTGCTTAATTTGCCCTACATGGTGGCCTTCTACAAGCAGGCTTTAGGGATGGCTATCTTAGAAGAAAGCCCTGAGCGCGTAGGTTTAGGCGTCCAAGGCAGTGACCGGCCCTTGCTCTACCTAGAAGCAGTGGCCGCGCCACAGGAAAGCCAAGCCCGTTATGGTCTTTATCATGTAGCCTATCTTCTGCCAAGCCGGGAGGACTTGGGGACTTTCCTAGTCCATGCTATCAAGCAGTCCCTGCCACTGATTGGGGCTTCAGACCATGGCTACTCTGAGGCCATTTACCTAGAGGACCCGGAAGGCAATGGCATTGAAGTTTATCGCGATAAGCCAATCAGCCAATGGGACATTGAGCCGGATGGTCGCATCCCAGGCGTGACCCTAGAAATGGATGGCCAAGGCGTCTATGACAGTGCCAAGCCCCTAGATGGGCCCTATCAAATGCCTGAGGGGTCGCGCATTGGCCATATTCACCTCAGTGTCCAAGACAGTAAGCGAGCGGCTGTCTGGTGGAACCAAGTGCTAGGCATGGAGACCAAATTCCAGATGTCTTCAGCGGCTTGGATGTCCTCAGGGACCTATCACCACCAATTAGCTGCTAACCAATGGGCAGGTAGCCGTCTAGCGCCACAAGAACCAGATCAAGCAGGACTTAAGCATTTTAGTATTGTCGCTGGCTCGCCTCAAGAAGAGGCCGCCATCGTCAAGCGAGCCCAAGACTTGGGAGCTAAAGTTCAAGGCCTAGAAGGGGGCTGGCAAGTAACCGATAGCAATGGGATTAGCCTAGTTTTACGGAGTTTGTAAGCTTGTCCATACCTTTGCTTTACGCTATAATAGTGTAGCGTAAGGAGGTTATGGCATGAAATTCTATTCTTATGACTATATGAAGAGTCGAATTAATATAACGGACTGGCTCCAATTGACCATTTTCGTTGGCTTGGCTATCTTAATTGGCTTGGCTATATGGTTTTACTACCATCGCAACAAGGATTCTAAGTACCGTGAATTAGCTATTATTGGCATTATCTGCTTCTTTATTTTAGCTGGGACTCGTTGGCAAGATGCGCAAGCTAAGCAAGCAGCCCTTAGCCAATATTCAGGGGCTAGTCACTTGATGGAACAGGTGGCTGAAGATTTGGGGACTAAGCCCGAATTGCTCTATCTTAATACGGAAGCAGCGGCCGACGGAGGCATTATCAAATCCGGTGACCGCTACTATCGGACTATCATCGATAGAGAAGGACACTATATCCTTGAGGAAATGGCAGTTCAGCTGCCTAAGATCGAATTGGTGGAGGTAAAGCCATGACATTAAATTTTTTAGATATCGCCATTAAGCTAGCCTTAGGCGTGTTGGCCTTGGTTGTAGTCATTAATTTGACAGGTAAGGGCAATTTGGCGCCGGCTTCGGCCAGTGACCAGGTCCAAAACTATGTCCTAGGGGGCATTATTGGTGGGGTTATTTATAACCCTGGTATTTCTATCCTGCAATTTTTAATTATTCTCATGATTTGGTTAGTGCTAGTTCTAAGCTTCAAATGGCTGAAAACCCACAACCAACTTCTTAAGAAGACCATTGATGGGGAACCAACGGACTTGATTAGCCGTGGCGTCATCGATGTGGAAGCGACACGAGCAGCAGGTCTAACGGCTCAAGATTTGGCTTTCAAATTGCGTAGTCAGAATATCTACTCTATCAAGAAGGTTAAGCGGGCAGTGATCGAACAAAATGGTAGCCTTAATATTGTGGTTTACGGTGAGGAAAATCCTAAGTATCCTCTAATTACAGACGGGCATATTCAATATAAAACCTTGGATTCGATTGACAAGACCGAAGAATGGCTCATGCAAGCTATTGCCGAGGCAGGGCAAGAAGATGTGGCCAAGATTTTCTTGGCAGAATATATTGATGGTAACATCACCATAGTGGAATACTAGCCATGCGTCTGGATCAAGTCATGAATCAGGCGGGCCTGGGTTCCCGGAATCAAGTTAAGCGTCTACTTAAAAGTTGCCAGGTGCAAGTCGATGGCCAAGTGGAGCGTCGCCCCAACCGTAATGTGGATCCTGGTTTGCAAGAAATCAAGGTCCAGGGGCAGACCTTGACCCAGCCGGCTGAGACCTATTGGCTATTACATAAGCCTCAGGGAGTCTTAACGGCAGTCAAGGATGACCGCTTCACCACGGTCGTTGACTGTCTAGCCCCTCAAGACCAGGCGCCAGGTCTTTACCCGGTAGGGCGTTTGGATCGTTCTACCACTGGCCTGGTCTTTCTGACCACCAACGGTCCTTTGGGTTATCGCATGTTGCATCCCCAATACCATGTGGAGAAGGAATACCAGGTGGTGGTCAATGGTCCGCTGACCCAGGACCATGTGGCTAGTTTTGCCCAAGGCATTCTGATTGACCAGAATCGTCCCTGTGCGCCAGCCCACTTGGTAATTGAGGCCTCTGGTCCGCAAGAAAGTCGGGCTCGCCTGACTATTCGTGAGGGCAAGTTCCACCAAGTCAAGAAGATGTTCCTGTCGGTGGGTGTCAAGGTGACGCAGCTTCACCGTCTGCGCATGGGCCATCTGGTCTTAGACCAGGACCTAGCCCCTGGTGCCTATCGGCCACTTAAGCCAGAAGAACTGGAACAATTGAAGCACTATCTTTAAGGATAGTAATGGGAAATATTTAGCAAAAAGTCAATAATCGTTGAGAAAATAGGCTTTTAGCCGTATAATGTATAGTATCAAAAAATAGAGTGAGGAGTGTTGAGCGTGAAAGAAATCGTCATTGTCGGTGCCGGTTATGCCGGTATCTCGGCCGCCCGTAAGTTGGGTAAGACCTTCAAGAATGACGCGGATGTTAAGATTACTTTGGTAGATAAGCATGCCTACCATACCTACATGACTGAATTGCATGAGGTAGCGGGGGGACGTGTGGAAGCTAACGCGGTCAAGTATGACTTGCAACGTATCTTCAACAAATACAAAAAAGTACAATTAGTAACAGACACTGTGGTCGGGATTGATGAAGCCACTAAGACAGTCCAAGGTGAAAGCTACAGCTATCATTATGATTATTTGATTTTAGCCATGGGTGGCGAAGCTAACGACTTCGGCGTCGCAGGTGTTAAGGAAAATGGCTTTACCCTCTGGTCACTGGCGGCAGCAGAGCGCATTCGAGCTCACATCAAGGAATGCTGTGCCAAGGCCGAACACGAACCTAACCAAGCTAAACGTCGTGCCTTACTCAGCTTCATCGTCTGCGGTGCAGGCTTTACTGGGGTTGAAATGGTCGGTGAGCTGATCGAATGGGTACCTCGCCTAGCGAAGGATTACCACTTAGATGAAGAAGAATTCTCTGTTCACTTGGTAGAAGCTGCGCCAAAAATCTTGGCTATGGTGACTGAAAAGGAACAAGACAAGGCCATGCGTTACATGACCAAAGTTGGTATCAAAGTCTCAACTGGTGACGGGATTCAAGCCGTTAACAAGCATAACGTAGAGTTGGCCTCAGGCAAGACCATCGACAGCTACACCACAATCTGGACTGCCGGGGTGCAAGGTAATACCGAAGCCAAGGTCTTTGGTTTAGAGACTGGCCGGGCTAACCGTCTGGTGGCTGACCAATACATGGAAGCTAAGGACCACCCAGGTATCTATGTGGTAGGGGACTTGGTTTACTATGAAGATCCAAATGAAGGCGGTCGTCCAACGCCTCAAATCGTCCAGGCAGCTGAACAAACTGGGGAAACCGCGGCCCACAACATCATTGCCGATATCAAAGGAACTGAGAAACACGCCTACAAGGGTAAATACGATGGCTTTATGGTCTCTATTGGCTCCCGTTACGGGGTGGCCTTCCTCATGGGCAAATGGCATTTGACTGGCTTCTTCGCGATGTTGATGAAGCACTTAGTCAATGTGCTCTACTTCTTCACCATTCGTTCCTTCTACTACATGTGGACCTATGTCCGTCATGAGTTCTTCAAGATTAAGGACAAACGTAACATTTTCCGCGGGCATTTAGCGGCTCACGGTAACATCCTCTGGTCCGTACCACTGCGTTTCTTCTATGGGTCTGTCTGGCTCTTAGAAGGGCTTAAGAAGGCCTTCGGCCTCTGGGGGACTACTAACTGGTTTGGGGACAAGGTTGTCTTCCCATTTGCCTGGTTACAAGAAACTGCAAATGCTGCAGCATCAGCTGTGACTTCTGGGGCCTCTGAGGCAGCTAGCTCTATGTCATCTGTTGTGACTTCTGGCGCTTCTGAAGCAATGAGCTCCGTATCTTCAGCTGTTACTAGTGGTACTTCTGAAGCGATGAGCTCTGCAGCTAGCTCTGCCGGCGGGGCAGTCGCTCAAGCCAGCCATGCTGTCTTTGGCCTCAGCTACGCTTATGGGGAAAGTCCAAAACCTGTCTTAGATGGTATGCCAGATTGGTTCGCGGCTATTATGCGCTTCTTCGTGCCTAACCGCGATATGGCCCTATTCATGCAAAAATTCATGACCGTTATGGAAATCTTAATCGGCTTGGCCCTCATTGCAGGTCTCTTCGTCTGGTTAATCAACGCCGGGACTGTGGTCTTGGTTACGATGTTCTGCCTCTCAGGTATGTTCTACTGGGTTAACATCTGGTTTATTCCAGTTGCCATCGCCCTTATGAATGGCTCTGGTCGGGCCTTTGGTCTGGACTACTGGGTAATGCCTTGGTTAGGTAAGAAGCTGGATCGATGGCTCTATGGCCGAACTAGTCACCATTATGGGCCACCAGCCTAAATAATAAAGTAATAAGGAGGCCCCCGCGTGGGGCCTTGCTTTGTAAGAGGAGCTAGTATCTGCTTACTAACTAGAAAGGAGGCCACCCATGGTTCACCCGATATGGGAGTCTTTACCACTTATTCAAGAGGAACTCGTGGCGGTCAAAGCTCTGATGAAGTCAGAGCTCCAGCTTAAAATCCCGGATGTTCGGGAGAAAATTTTGGCCTATATGGATGCCCCAGGCAAGTACCTGCGAGCTGGACTCTGTCTGGCTATGGCCCAGCTGAGCCCAGAGGGCATCACCCAGTCCAAACGCTATATTGCGGCAGCCATTGAGGTCCTGCATTTGGCCACGCTCATTCATGACGATGTCATTGATGAGGCGGATACTCGCCGGGGCATTGAGGCCCTTCATATTCAAAAGTCTAACCGCCTGGCCATCTATGCGGGCGACTATCTGATGACCTATGCGGCTCGCTTGATTCAAAAGAGCCAACAGGAATTTGACCGTAGTCCTCTGGATGCCTGGGTGATGGAGGGGATTCTGATTGGGGAGCTGAACCAACTTGCCAACCAATACCGTCAGGGGATGACCATGTATGATTACCTACGACAGATTCGAGGCAAGACGGCCCTCTTATTTGCAGCCGCGACTTTCTTCGGCTACTATAGCCTGAGCCAGTCAGCCCTGCAGAATCGCCAGGCCTTCTATCTGGGCCAAGCCATTGGCATGGCCTTTCAGCTCAGAGATGACCTAATTGACTACCAGGTGGATGCCAAGGTCAGTGGCAAACCCCGTATGCAGGATGTCCAAAATGGTATCTATACGGCGCCCCTAATTTTAGGCTTGCAGGAGGATCCAAGTTTGCGCCAGCAACTTAAGAAGCGGGGCCAGCCTTGGAGCCAGCAGGAGCTAGACCGGCTCTATCAAGCCCTAGTCGACTTAGGGACTTTGACAGAGACGGAGCGCCTGGTAGACAACTATCTAACCAAGGCTGAGAAACGCCTGAGAGGACTCGGGGGCAAGCAAGAGAGCCAGGCACTAGTCAACTTGCTCAAGCAAGTTATGAAAGGACACTATTAAGAGGGGCTTGTCATGGACATGAGACTCAAATTGCGTTAAACTATAGGATGTAAACATATACAGTAAAGGGGTATTTGGAATGAAAAAATCATTGTTAAAATCTACTATGCTTTTAGCAGCCGTTTTATCTTTGGGGACTAGCTTATCTAGCGTAGTTTTAGCGGAAGATGCTAAACCAGCTGCAACCACTACTTTCGAAGTCAAAGACTTGAAAGACGGCGAATACACGGCTGTTTCTGACGCTGACGAACGTGGCTGGAAACTCCACCACACCATCGTAGTTAAAGACGGTAAAGTCGCTTCTTCTAACTACGACTATGTCAACGACAAGGGCGAGAAGAAGTCTGAAAACGCTGAGTACAACGACAAAATGAAAGAAAAAACTAAAGTTTCTGCGGCTGAAGCCATGAAGAAATTAGACGAAAGCCTGGTAAAAGACGGCAAGGCTGACGTAGTGACCGGCGCAAGCCACACTAGCGAAGTGTTCTTCTTCTCTACTAAGGTGCTCTTGAAACAAGCCAAAGAAGGTAAGACTGGCGAAGTCAACATCTCTAAATTACCACTTCAAGATGGCGAATACACTTTGGAAGCACCAGCTGACCAACGTGGCTGGACTACCAAGTTCGTCCTCACTGTCAAAGACGGTAAAGTAGAAAAAGCAGACTACGACATGTACAAAGACGGCAAACGTAAGTCTGAAGATGCTGACTACAACAAGATGATGGCTGATAAGACTAAAGTTTCTTACGCAGATGCAGTCAAGCAATTGAACGAAGCCTTAGTTAAGTCTAGCAATGCCAATGTAGATGTTGTGACTGGGGCAACCAATACAACTAACGCCTTCAAGACCTATGCTAAACAATTGTTAGAAGCAGCCGCTTTAGGTGAAAAAGAAGTCATCAAAGCAGCCGTTGTTGGCGAATAATAAGAAGTGAAGGGAGGCTGGGATTGTTCCCGGCCTCTATTTTTATGGCTCCAAGCAGAGCCGGCCTGATCTATCAGGCAAGACTAGCTAGGTGGCAAGCCAGATAGGGAGCCACCAAAAAGGAGTAAGTATGAAGAAAACAACGATAATGCAAGGCGTGGCTTTGGGCTTCTTAATCTTAGGCTCCTTGAGTCCCGTTTGGGTCAGTGCTGAGGAGACCAGTAGTAGCACCAGCCAGTCTGCTAGCAGCACCAGTTCTGAAGCGAGCCCTGAGCCCTTACCAGTGGTGACCACGCCCCTCATGCGAGCTGAGACCAAGCTCCATACGGCCGTTACCCTGCAAATTTTCCATGAGGGCTCAGAGGCCGAAGCAGCTATGACCGAAGCTTACGACTACATGGATCGCATGGAGCAACTGCTATCCACCAACAAGGAAGGGTCGGATGTCTACCGCATTAACCAGGCGGCAGGCCATGAGGCGGTCAAGGTTGATCCAGCCACCCTGACCATTATTAAGCAGGGCCTAGAAACGGCAGAAGTATCAGTGGGTCGCTTCGATATTTCCATCGGGGCTGTGTCCAATCTCTGGAAAATTGGCGATGTAGATGCGCGCAAGCCTAGCGACCAAGAAATTCAGGCAGCCCTGCCTAAGATTGACTACCACAAGATCACTCTAGATGAAGCAGCCCAAACGGTGCGCCTAGAAGAAGAGGGCATGGCCCTAGAATTGGGTGGGATTTCCAAGGGCTATATTGCCGACGGCATTCGCAATATCTTCGCCAAACATGGGGTCAATACGGCCATTATCAACCTAGGCGGTAATGTCATTGTCATGGGCACCTCGCCATCCAGTCCTGAGGGGTGGAATGTTGGGGTCCAAGATCCCGATGAGGTCCGAGGGCAAGTCGTGGGAACCAAGCGGGTCATTGACGGGACAGTCGTGACTTCTGGAATCTATGAACGTTATGTGGAAGTGGACGGCGTCCGCTATCACCATATCCTGGATCCTAAGACGGGCTACCCGGTGGATAATGACCTGTCGGGGGCGACAATTTTTACCAAAGTATCGCTCAAGGCCGATGCCCTGTCGACCACTCTCTTCCTCTTGGGGACTAAGGATGGTCTGGCCTTTATTGAGAGCCTAGATGGGGTTGAAGCGGTGCTGATTGATAAGGATCACGGGGTTCACGTGACCTCTGGCCTCAAGGATAGCTTCCAACTAACGAATGAGGGGTATCATCTTGTTGAAGATTAAGCAAAAGCTAGCGATTTTCTTTGAATTTGTTGAGCTCAGGACCAAGGTGGCCAGCGTCTTTCCCATGCTGGCAGGTTTCTTGTGGACCTATTATCGCTTGGGGCGCTTCAATTGGGTTAATGCCAGCCTCTTCGCCTTGGCGGTGTTGAGCTTCGATATGTGTACGACGGCCATTAATAATGCCGTTGATTACCACAAGGCCGTGGACCTGGATTACAAGACCAGCGAAAATGTCATTGGGGTCCATCAATTAGATTTTGGGCAAATGGTCCGAATTATTTTTGGCCTCTTGGCCTTCTCGGTTATTGTCTCCCTAGTCATCGTCAGTCGGACGGATGCCCTCTTGCTAGTGCTAGGTGGCCTCTGCTTCCTAATAGGGATTGGTTATACCTATGGGCCTATGCCCTTGTCACGTTTGCCACTAGGGGAAGTCTTCTCGGGCCTTACCATGGGCTTTGGCATCTTCTTTCTAGCCGTCTACATGACTGCCTACGACCAGCTCTTGTGGAGCCAGTGGACAGGCGGGATGGTGACCATTGGCTGGAACTGGGCCCTGACCTTGGAGCTCTTCTGCTACAGTCTGCCCCTGGTCAGCCTAATTGCCGGCATTATGCTAGCCAATAATACTTGTGACTTGGAAGTGGATATCCGTAACCAACGATTCACCCTAGTTTATTACCTAGGCAAAGCCCGGGCCGTGGCGCTCTATACTGGCTTGCAAGTTCTGCCCTGGCTAGTCTTATTGGGCCTGGCTTTGACAGGACGACTGCCAGTCTGGGGTTTGGTAACTTTTGTTGGCTTGGCTCTCCACTGGCCTAAGGTCCTGGCCTTCCGCGCCAAACAAGTTAAGCGCGAAACCTTCGTCTTGTCAGTCCAATCCTTTGTCTTGGTGGCCAGCTTGTATTGTGCATGGTTGCTGCTAGGCATTTTCCTATAAAGTATGCGAGCCACTATCCCTTTCTACCAAATGGGATAGTGGCTCTTTTGATATGGGGGAGCAATCAGGGATGATGGCTTGCGGAAGACAAAAAACAGTAAGCCATTTGGCTTACTGTCTGGCTAGCTTATTGCTGTTCTTTTACATATTGCTGGATGGCATCGCAGACATATTGGGCGGTGCCAGCTCCGAACTTATCGATATTTTGTTTGAAGTCTGGATTCTGTACGTAGCCTTTACCAATACTTGCGAACACCTCAAGCGGACAGTCAAAGGCGTATTGGCACAAATGTTGATGCAGTTTTTCGGCTAAAGCGACATTCTCTTGAGCCGTGGCACTGATACCGTTTGCCAGGTTGTCAGCAAAGGCAAAGAAACAATGATTGAAGCCATCTGCAATTTCTTGTTCTTTTCCTTTTTGTTTTTCGATTGCGGCCTCAATGACTTCCTTACCATACTTGTCCTTGGCTGCTTGCTCGTATTGTTGATTTTCATGGTAGGTGAATCCCTTAAATTTCTCTTGTGTTGACATTGTAATACTCCTTTCTTGAGACTCGATGGTCTTTTCCAATGTTTCAATCAGTGTCAGGAGTTTTTGTTTTTCTATCTGCATTAAATCCAGTTGCCGTCTAAGGTGATAGAGGACCTCGCTATCCTCTTCTTGCAGCAGTCCCTTGATCTTCTTCAGCGAAAATCCCAGGTGCTTATAGAATAGAATCATCTGTAAAAGTGAGAGATCGTCCTCAGAATAGTACCGGTAGCCGTTCTCTCTCTTTTGAGGAGACAGTAGGCCAATCTCATCATAGTGGTGTAAGGTGCGCACTGAAACCCCACTTATTTTGCTCACTTCTTTAATCAAATACATGGACTTACCTCCTAACACACATTAATCATACACCCTAACCTTACGTCAGGGTCAACACCTTTTAAAAAATTTTTTTATCCCTAGCTTGGATGACAAGTCCAAGTTAGGGAGGCTTTTTTGGGTATTAGAGCCTATGCTATAATAGGATAAAAGGGGTGATAGGATGAAAGCAGGACGCCTTTTAGGAATTTTGCATTATTTGTTGGCTCATGGCCGGACTCCTGCCCGAGTCTTGGCCCAGCGTTTTGAGGTGACCGAGCGGACCATTTTGCGGGATATGGATGATCTATCGGAATTTGGCGTGCCGGTTTATGCCATTCAGGGCCAAGGGGGAGGCTGGAAAATTGACCGGCGCTATGTCTTGCCGGCTGGACTGCTCCAAGAGCAAGAACAGAGCCAGATTCTGGCCGCACTAGAAGCAAGTCAGGCTGATGATGGACTCTTAGATAAGTTGCGGGCCCACTTCAAAGGCAGTCAAAAAGCCGACCACTGGCTCTTGGTGGACCAAACTACTTGGCATCAAAGCCCCCATCTATCTCATGACTTTGACCTGCTCAAGCAGGCTATTTTGGAGCGTCACTTGGTGACCTTCCGCTACTGTTCCAATCAGGGTAACTGGAGTCAGCGACAGGTGGAGCCTGCTCGGCTAGTGCTCAAGCACTATCGCTGGTATCTCTATGCCTGGTGCCGGGAACGGCAAGACTTTCGCTATTTTAAGTTAAGTCGTATACAGGACCTCCAAGTCTTCGCGCAAGACTTTGATTCGGATTATAGCCACTTGGACTTGCCCCAGACCATGTCAGAGTCAGACTTAACTCCTGTCAGTCTACGCTTTGATGACCAGGTGGCCTATCGGGTCTATGATGATTTTGCTGGACTAGCGGTCAAGGATGACCAAGGCGGCCTCCTAGTTGAGACCCAGCTGCCAATTAGTCAGGACCTGGTGGCCTACCTCTTATCTTACGGAGCCCATGTTCAAGTCCTAGCTCCTCAGTCGCTAGCCCAAGCATTCCAGCATCAAATAAAAGAAATGTGGCAAAAAACTCAACCCTGACAGAAGATGTCGGGGTTAGCTTGCTATACTAGACTTATCAAAGAGTTAAAGGAGGAAGTATCATGACCTACGATGTCAAAAAAGCCGATCCCCTCTACAAGGCCAAGGAGACGCCGGCCCTAGTGACTGTGACTAGTCAACGCTTCTTAGAGATGACGGGGCAGGGTGACCCCAATGAGGAAGGGGGTGCCTACAGTCATGCGCTGGCCATTCTCTACGGTGTAGCTTACGCCCTCAAGATGTCCTACAAGACTGACTATGTCATTCCCAACTTCCAGCAATATGTGGTCGCTCCCCTAGAAGGCCTCTGGTGGCAAGAAGACCAGCTTCAAGGGCAAGTCGACTATAGTCACAAGACTAATTTTCATTGGCGGGCCTTAATTCGGGTGCCCGACTTCATCCGGCCAGAGGATGTAGCATGGGCCAAGGCGCAAGTTAAAGCCAAGAAAGGTCTGGACTGTCAGGCGCTCACACTGGCTAGCTTGGACGAAGGCCTCTGTGTCCAGTGCCTGCACCTGGGGAGCTATGATAAGGAGCCTGCCACCATGGCTAAGATCCATGCCTTCATTGAGGCTTCAGGCTATGAGTTAGACTTCCAAGAGGGCCGGCACCACCATGAAATCTACCTATCCGATCCCCGGCGGGTGGCGCCGGACAAGCTCAAGACGATTTTGCGGGTGCCGGTTAAACCATTTTAAAAGACATCAAAAAACGAGACTGGGTCTGCGATTCAGCCTCGTTTTTTTGATTATATTTCTTTATGGCTTTCATTTGCGGCAGGTTCACTAGCATCGGACTGATCTGAGATTGGCGCATCCTGATAGCCTTCTTTCTTCATAAGACGCCGCCAGTCACTGGTCTTGACTTGCGTGATTGCCAGTAAGGTATCATCGGTCAAAGTGATGCGACCAGACGCATCGTAGTGGAAGACTAGGGTCAGAGGCCGTCTCGGTTCATAACCATCTAAGTAGGCGACACGAACTAATTGCTTACTATGCTTGATGGCGTATGTTTTCATAAGGCTGCCTAGCAGCCAGCGATCAAAGCGATTCTTTTTCGTTTTGGTACTTAGGCTGAGACTTAGGTCATTTATAAAGGGTCTAATCTCTGATTCGAAGTTGTCCAAGGATTGCAATTCGCGATTGTAATGGTCCTCGTCTATGCTACGTACCAGCACTTGAGCAGTCACGGTATCACCCTGTATGTCTAGGGAGACAATCTCATAGGCGTTAGCGAACTGCAAGGATTTCATGGTGAGTTTCAACAAATCCTCGACAATTTTATTGGCGCTATAGGTCTCGGCGAGGAATGTCACTTGATAGTCCTCCGGAAAATCCCATGAGATGGCATCACGGTAGGCTTGAAGGGTTAAGTTTGCAATCTTTTGTTGCAGTTTGTAATCATCCATCTGAAAGAGGTCCATACGCTTGTTTGCACCATTTTCATAGTAGAAGGCCTGAAGGACAAAATTAAGATCATCGCGAACTTGTTCTTGGGAGCGCGGCGCAGGATGAAGCGTGAGAGACTTTGACTCAATGGCGTTATCTGGCTCTGAGCGATAGTAAAAGTCTCCATTATAACGATCTGGCTTATCTGTAGCCGAAACAGATAGAGTTATCAAGAAATGCGTGCTAAATAAGACTAGGGCTAAGAGGATTAATTTAAAGCGTTTCATCGAATCACTTCCTTCTAAAAATAGTTGCCTTAATTACAAGATATAAAGCTAAGGCATCTATGTCGTTTTTTTTTTGCAACGAGGCATAGGATAAAGGCTCTTTTTCTATAAATCGATTTTCTATCGACTTTCGCTAGAGCTATCTGATGAATCACTGGCTTGGTCAGAGGATGGGGAGTCGGATGGTTTCTTCCAGTCGCGGTTTTTGATTTGGGTGATGGCTAGCAGGGTCTTATCGGGAAGGGTTAGGCGACCTTGAGCATCGTAAACGAAGGTTAGTTTAATCTCGTGGACGCGGGTTGGATATTCTAGGGGAACCCGGTGATTGCCGTCGATATTTACCTCATTGATAGCATAATTCTTGAGCGCTCGGTTAATGAGGAGGCTGGCTGCTGGACTCTCAGGAAGGTCCTTTGTGTACTTAGCCCGCATTTTTTCAATGTAGGGCATGATCTCAGATTGGAAGTTTGGCGCATGTTGTAGCATGACTTCATACTGATATTGATCGATATAGCGAACCTCAACGGACACATTGACCGTGTCGCCGTCTATTTTGAGGTCTTTGATGGCAAATTTATTGGCAACCTGATGGGAGTCCACCATCACCTTAATGCTGTCACGAAGCTCCTTACCGAGGGTGACTGGTTTGCCTAGGAAGTCAACGCTATAGTCGGCACGGATAATGTCGCCGTATGGCTCTTTCAAGGCGGCAATACTAAGTTCAGTCAACTTATCATATAAGGCTTCATCATCCATTTGCACTAAATCAGCCCGTTTAGGGGCACCAGAATTATAGTAAAAGGCTTGGAGGGCGAAGGTAACATCTTCACGTACCTGGTCTTCAGTTCTTGGCGCCGGATGGAGGGTAAGGGTGGTGGCAGGAATGGCATCGAGGGGTTCTTCAATATTGGTGAAGTCTTTATCACGGATATTGATGATTCGAGGCGCTGCTTGGACCATAGGACCGGCTAGGCAGGTTAAGGCTAAGCTAGCTAGCAGGACTTTTTTGAGTGCTTTCATAGAATCACTTCCTCTGTAATAAATATATTAGGATAATGATACCATAATAGGATGGGCTTGTCTTCCTTTCAGTGCAATTTGTGGCGAAATGGTGTAAACTAGTAGGTGATAAGACAAGAATGGAAGTGACTGTATGAAAGCAATCCGTCTCATGGACGTTGTAAAATATACCAAGGCCATCGACTATACGGCCAAAGATCGTCAGATTTCAATCACCAGCGTCGAATTTGATGCCCGCAAGGTGACGCCTGGCTCTCTATTCGTTCCGCTAGTAGGGGGAGCGACAGACGGCCATTCCTATATTCAACAAGCCCTTGATAATGGGGCCGTGGCCACCCTATGGTCCGCAGACCCAGCTCAGGCGCCGAGTGATGACCTAGCAGTGGTCTTCGTAGATGATACCCTCCAGGCTTTCCAAGACTTGGCTAACTTCTATCGTCGGGACCTTAATCCTATTGTGGTAGGGGTAACGGGTTCAAACGGCAAGACCACGACCAAGGACATGACCGCCATGGTTCTCCAAGCCAAGTACCGGGTTCACAAGACTCAGGGTAACTACAACAATGAGATTGGCTTGCCTTATACCTTACTTCAGATGCCAGAAGACACCCAAGTGGCGGTCATCGAGATGGGCATGTCCGACTTCGGTGAAATTAAGCAACTAAGTGAAATTGCCCAGCCTGATATTGCGGCCATCACTCTGATTGGTGAGAGCCACCTGGAATTCTTGGGTTCCCGTGCTGGGATTGCCCAGGCTAAGTTGGAGATTCTATACGGCCTCAAGCCAAATGGCGTCTTGCTTTATCCTGCAAATGAGCCATTGATTGAGTCCGAAATGCCTGAAATTGATCAGCCAATTTACCTACGTTCTTTTGGCTTCACAGACCATGCGGATGCCTTCGCCTATGACATGGTGGAGGAAGTGGACCGGACCTACTTCAAGACCAATCTGGAACCTAATGTCACTTGCACCATTCCAGTCCTAGGGGCCTACAATGTCAGCAATGCCCTGATTGCCCTTAGCGTGGCGGAACTATTAGATGTGCCACTAGAACAGGCAATCTTCCAATTAGCTAACTTCCAGTTGACGGCTAACCGCCTAGAATGGTTGACCACCCACCAAGGGGCGCGCCTACTTAATGATGCCTACAATGCTAGCCCAACCTCTGTCTTAGCCGTGCTTAAGAGCTTGGCTGCCCTTAACTTGGCGCCTGGCCAACGCCGAATTGCTGTCTTAGGAGATGTCCGCGAACTAGGTGAAGCCAGTGCCCAACTGCACCGTTCCCTAGCCCAAGGCCTAGCGCCAGAGAGCTTCGAGCGGGTTTACCTCTTCGGTCCAGAAATTGCTAGCCTCTATGAGGCCTTGCAAGACTGCTATGAAGCCAGTCAACTCTTCTACGAGCCAGCTGACCACAGCCGCTTAATTGCGCAATTGCAGGCTGATTTGACAGATAAGGACCTAGTCCTAGTCAAGTCCAGCTTCGGAACAGACCTCTTGCAGGTAGTCACTGCCTTAACTGGCAAGGAGACACACTAGAAGAAAAGAAGAGCGACAAGCAGGAGATAGCTTGTCGCTTTTTTGCATAGGATTAAGGTGGATAGGGGGCCAGTGGCTACGCTAGCACTTTCTGGGGCTTAGCAATCCTATTGCATATAGGAAAGTAAAGTTGTACAATTATGGTAGCGTAACCATTTCTTGTCTAACTTGGATTTATGGGATGTAGGTGCTATGAAAAATGAAAAATATTATCAAGTGGAATCTCCTATTATTTTTCTCAATATTAACCTGTTTTTCATCATATACAATGGTGCAGTGGGAGCAAGATGCTCACCTGCGACAACTCTTCTTGCTCCCTGATTCCTATCAACAATTCAGGGTGCCAAGCTATATCAAAGAGCCGGAAAAAAGAGCGCGACTAAAGCAAAAATTAGTGATGCTGAGCCAAGAATTTGATGTCAATCTTGTGGTCAGAATCACTAATTTTAGTGGTACTTCATTTCAAGAAAGTTATCAGCAAAGAGATAGCTCGCGGAAGAACATTGATTATTTCATAACAAAATTGAATCGAAGTCAACTCTTAGAGCACCTAGAAATGAAGCCTCAAGCAGATGAGAGCTCGGGTCTTATCGCGTCAAGGGTATATAACCATGGGTATTTCTCTGTCTATCAGTTTGATCAATTAGAAGACCATTTTTATAGTCTGTTTCTTGAGACGGATAATCCCCAAACCTATTCAGCTTTCCTCAAGCAATTTCAATTAGCCTACAATGAGGTAATGGGGACAAACTATGGCTTGCAAGCCTTCCAATATAAGGGTGCCAAAGAAACTCTCCTAAGTAGTGACTTCAAACCTGCCTTCAATAGTATGATTTATGGTGCCGTTATTTGGCTCTTACTCCTGATGGTCTGGCTACTCAGTAAGTCGAAGGAATTGGCTGTACTGAGACTGCATGGCTATAGCAGCCTTCATGCTTTGTGCCATCTTTGCCTTGATCGCGTAAGCCTTGGTTTTTTAATGACCAATTTGGCAGTTAATCTCTGGTTGATAAAAGATTTGAGTCGCTTAAATTTCCTATGGATAGGGCTGATTTACCTAGCTATCGCTTTGTTAGCTTGGTTGGTTATTGGCCTGCTCTCTTGGCTACCTATAAATTCTCTCTTGGGGCAATTGAAATTTAATCACTACTTTTTAATGCCTGTCATTGCCACTAAACTATTTGGTTTCTTTATTTGCTTTAGCCTGCTATTGCCAATTACGGGTTTGATGGCGGTCTATCGGGGAGGCGAGCATGACCCGTCTCTCAATAATTATGGAGTCCTCTATCCAGGGTTTCCTGGCAAGGACTTCTTTGCTGCGCGAGACGGGGACGACATCTACCGTGGCTTTTCTTTAGTTCCTTTATTTAAATATCTGGATCGCTTTAATTTAATTATCTTTGATACCAGTCAATTGGCTAGGCCTGGTTTTAATCAAGAAAAGCCATTCAAGTATCGTGTCATGGTAAATGAATATTACCTTCATAAGTATCCTTTGCTGACGACAAAAGGGCAGCCGATAAAAGTAGATACAGAGTCGCCTAAACGTATCGTAATAGTGCCTGACACACTCTTGCCATATCTCAAAGAAATTAGGGACCATTATGCAGAAAAAAACAGAAATACGGAAGTGCTGGAACAAGATGTGGAAATCTACGTTCGCGATAGCAAGCAAGCCATTGTTGACCTCAATCATCCTGGTCGCAAGCTAGCTGGAGATGTGATTTTTCTGGTTCAGAAGTACAATGATTATGACCTCAATTGGTGGTATATAGGGGGAAATGGGCTGGAGTCTCGAGCTAAGATTGATATCTCAATGATGACTGCGCAAGACTATAGGGACCTAAAGAATCTGCTCAAGGACTTGGCCCAAGATGATAATTTTGCCTACCTCCTGCCTATCTCCAAGGTCAAGGAAGAACGCTATAAATTAATTATTGGGGAAAGTGTGGTCTATCTAAGTCAAATTGGCTTTGCTGTCTACTTGTTGTTTGGTATCACGCTACTGACAGTCTTGTTATACACTAAAGTCTATGCTAATAAGATCGCCGTAAAATACCTTCATGGCTATTCCTTATCCCATTCCTTTGCTTGGCTTTATCTCATTCTAGCGATTCAAGCCTTCATCTACGTCTTGTATATTTGGGGGAATGGCATGGCGGGTGAGTTTTATCTGGCCCTTGCCTTAATGACTTTAGGTGAGTTAGCAATGATAGGATACAGTATTCGCTCTATTGCCAGACGTCGGATTGTCGATTACATTCAAGGAGGCGAAAATACATGATACACTTAGCCCATATGGATAAAAATTTTGGCCGACACCAGGTCCTTAAGGACGTCAATCTAGATGTTCCTGCACACTCCTTTACAGTTATTCATGGCAAAAGTGGGAGCGGCAAGTCTACGCTACTCAATATTTTAGGTCTTTTGACTCATTATGATGCGGGCCAATACCAACTGTTTGGACAGCCCGCACCTGCACCCTACAGCAGTCAAGCCATGAAATTGAGACGGGAAGCAATTTCCTATGTTTTTCAAAATTTCGCCCTTATCGACAATGAAAGCATCGAGCAGAATCTTAAGCTAGCCAGTCACTATCTGCCTAAGTCTCAAGCTAGCCGACAGGCCATGCTAGCGGCTTTAGAGGCAGTGAATCTCGACTTGCCACTTAAGACCAAGGTCTACACCATGTCAGGCGGAGAGAAACAACGCCTAGCTTTGGCTCGACTCAAATTACGGGACAGTCGTCTCATTCTAGCCGATGAGCCAACAGGTTCCCTAGACGCCGAGAATAAGACGATTATCATCCAATTACTCAGATCATTTGCTGACCAAGGAAAGGCAGTGCTTGTCGTAACCCACGACCCAGATTTCTTAGAGGTAGCCGACTCAAGGATGGAGTTGAATTAGGCTAGATAAGATATGGCTTCTAAAGTCACGATTTCTAAGCAAGTCGTGATGCCATTTGCCTAGTCCTCTCAGTTGTGTTTCCCTCCTAGTCATGGTACACTAAGAGTTAGAGGTTACAACCATACAACGCCTTAACAAAGCAACATGTGTAACTTGACCGCTTGATGGCCGACGGATTCGGCATCGCCGGCGGTCAATTTTGATGTCTTGATGACAAGATGCCACTGGAATCAACCCCAAAATTTTAGATAGAAAAGAGACGATATACCTTTGAAATTTACAGAACTTAACCTGATTCAGCCCTTGCTCGACTCGCTAGCCGATATGGGCTTTGAAGAGCCAACCCCGATCCAACAACAAGCAGTGCCTGTGGCCTTAGAAGGCCAAGACTTGATTGGTCAAGCCCAAACAGGGACCGGGAAGACGGCGGCCTTTGGCTTGCCAATGCTCAATAAATTGGACAAGAACCAATCTGCCATCCAAGGCTTGGTAGTAGCCCCAACCCGGGAATTAGCCATCCAAGTACAAGAAGAACTCTACCGCTTAGGTAAGTACCAACGTGCCCGTATTTATGTGGTCTACGGGGGTTCTTCCATTGGTAAGCAAATCGAATGGATCAAGCGTAACCAACCACAAATCGTGGTCGGGACACCAGGTCGTATTCTAGACTTGATGCGTCGTAAGGCACTTAGCCTCAAGCATCTCAAGACCTTAGTCTTGGACGAAGCCGACGAAATGCTCAACATGGGCTTTATTGAAGACGTCAAGGAAATCGTGGCGACCACGCCAGCTTCACGTCAAACCCTCTTGTTCTCAGCGACCATGCCACCTGAAATCCGCAGCCTAGCAGATCAATTCCTTAAGGAACCTGCTCACGTCAAGATTGAAGCCAAGCAAATGACCGCTGACTTGATTGAACAGTTCTTCATCAAATGCCGAGATGACGAGAAGTTTGATATCTTCACTCGCTTGTTGGATGTTCAGATGCCAACACAAGCCATTGTCTTCTGCCGTACTAAGAAGCGGGTTGACGAAGTGGCACGGGGCCTCAGCCTGCGCGGTTACAATGCTGAACTCATCCACGGTGACATTCCGCAACAGAAGCGGACTAGCGTCATCAACGCCTTCCGTCAAGGTCAGGTAGAGCTCTTAGTAGCGACTGACGTGGCGGCGCGGGGCTTAGATATTTCCGGCGTGACCCACGTCTACAACTATGATATCAGTCAGGACCCAGAATCTTACGTTCACCGTATTGGCCGTACAGGCCGTGCCGGCAACGAAGGCATGTCCATCACTTTCGTGACGCCAGCGGAAATGTCTTATCTGCGTGTCATCGAAGATTTGACCCGCAAACGTATGCAACCAATGAAGCCGCCAACCTTGAAGGAGGCGCAAGCAGGTCAGGTTCAATCATTGATTGATCAATTGAATGAGACCTTGGAAGCCGGCGATGCGGATGAGCACCGCAACACGGCTAAACTCCTGCTCAACCACTATCAGCCTAACGACTTGGTAGCGGCTATGTTAGGGCAAATCCTATCTAGCAACAGCCAAGTAGAAGTTCAAATTTCACCACAAAAACCATTGCCAAATGCCCACCGCAAGTCAGGTGGTTACAAGACTGGCAAGGGCGGCGGCAACGGCCGTCGTGGTCATCACGGTAAGAAGCGGGACTTCCACAAGGACCGTGGCGACCGTCAAGACCATGGTCATAAGGAACGTTTTGACCGCAAGGACAAGCGGCCACGTTCAGCTGCTAAGCCTGTAGGCAAGCCTAAGGCGGACGGCAGTAAGAAACAATATACCATTAAAAAACGAACCAACTAACCAGAGAATAAGCCCAAAGGAGCGTGGCGATCGTGCGTATTGGAACTGACATTATTGAAATCGACCGAATTCAAGAAGCAGTGGCGCGGTCGCCACGCTTTGCGTCTAAGGTCTTAACGGCAGAGGAATTGGCTCGCTATGAGACCATGAAGGAGCACCGGGCCCTCGAATTCTTGGCCGGCCGCTTTGCCGCCAAGGAAGCCTATGTCAAGGCCTTGGGGACAGGCATTGGTCGGATTCGCTTCACCGATATGAGCATTGCCAACAAGCCATCGGGTGCGCCATATTTTGCGGTGGCCCCCCTGACGGCAGGCGTCCAGCTCAGCATCAGTCATTCGGACCACTATGCCACGGCCACCGTCCTGATTGAGCAAGACGACGTCAGCTTGCAGGCGGCTTTGGACCAGTATTTGACTAGAGAAGATTAGAGTAAAAGGTAGGAAAGTCTTATGTCACAAGCCAGTGAACACCGCCCAACAGTGGCGATAATTAATCTCAATGCAATTCAACACAATGTTAGGGAAATGAAGCGTCATCTGGAGCCAGACCAGGCCCTCTACGCCGTTGTTAAGGCTAACGCTTACGGGCACGGAGCAGTTGCCGTCGCCAAGGCAGCCCTGGCAGCTGGCGCGCAAGGCTTAGCCGTTGCCACCGTTGACGAGGGGATTGAACTCCGTCAAGCCGGCCTCCTAGCCCAGCCTATCTTAATCTTGGGCTTGGTAGACCCTCGTGCCATCGCTGAGTTGGTCTACTATCGCCTGACCGTCATTGTCTCTGACCTAATCTGGTTCCAGGAAGCCTGGGCTCAGTTAGTGTCCAACCAACAAGAAAGCCTCTTGGATGATGCCAAGCTCAAGGTGCATCTGGCCTTGGATACGGGCATGGGGCGCATCGGCCTACGGACAGTAGAAGAAGTCCAAGCCTTCGCTGAGGGCATCCAGGCCTTTCCATGGGTCAACTGGGAAGGGGTCGACACCCACTTCTCAACTGCCGGAGGGGGTGACCCTGCCTATGTGGAGACCCAGTGGGCTAAATGGCAGGAGTTACTGACCGCCGTGCCGGATTATGTCACTGTCCGTCACTATGCCAACTCCGCCATGGGCGTTTGGTTCAAGCGTCAGCCTGTTTCTTCCATTGAGCGCTTCGGCATCTCCATGTACGGTATGCATCCTAAGGATGAGCGTTCTAGCCTGCCCATTGATTTGCAGCCAGCCCTCCAATTGATTTCGGAAATTGTCTACGTCAAGCAAGTGGAAAAGGGCAGCAAGATTTCCTACGGGGCAACCTATGAAGCCCAGGAAGATGAGTGGGTTGCGACCATTCCAATCGGCTATGCAGACGGTTGGTTCCGCCACTACAAGGACATTCCTGTCTTGGTGGAAGGCCATGCCTGCCCAGTCCTTGGCGTCATCAATATGGACCAACTTATGATTCGTTTGCCGCATCAAGTGCCAGTGGGAACCACCGTTACCTTGATTGGTCAGGACCACCACTTGGAGAACCATGCAGCGGATCTGGCTCGCCTGGTTGGGACTATTTCCTATGAAATCTTCTGCGGGCTCAGCGATCGCATTCCACGGATTTACCTTCAAGATGAGGAAGGGGAGGACTAAGATGCTTACTGTTCATCAGCTGACCGTCGGGTCACTCGAGGAAAATACTTATGCAGTCGTCAATGAAGCTGGCCAGGCCCTCTTAATCGATCCAGGGGCTGACGCGCCTAAGATTCTGGACTGGATTGAGTCCAAGGGTTGGGCGCCACAGGCCATCCTTCTGACTCATGCCCACCACGATCATATCGGGGCGGTGGATGCAGTGCGGGACCGTTATGGCATTCCACTCTATATGCATCCAGTGGAGTCAGGCTTCCTCAATCAACCCGAACTCAACCTGTCGGCTTACTGGGGTCAGCCTTTTACGGCGCGTCCAGCAGAAGTCCTCTGGGAGGATCTAGGGGATAAGGAAGTGGCGGGTTTCCACTTCAAAGTGGTCTTCGTGCCAGGTCATAGCCCAGGCCATGTGGCTTATATTTTTGCTGAGGACCATTTTGTGCTATCCGGCGATACCATCTTCGCCCAAAGCATCGGGCGGACGGACCTGCCAGGTGGCTCCTACATTGAGCTGATGCAGTCCATCCACCGGGAGTTGATCCAGCTGCCAGAAGACTATGTCCTCTATCCAGGCCATGGTCCGGCTGTGACCGTGGGCGAGTCCTTGGCGACTAATCCCTATTTTGAAGTCTTTCGCAATTTGTTTAAGCATCGGTTTGAAGAATAAAATAGTTGAAGGGGTGGTTGGGACTGACCCCAAAAAGTGAGAATTTAATAAAAACACCTCCAAGTTGGATTTGGTACAATATAATCAAATGCACATGGAGGTGTTTTTATTTAATTCTCATTTACGGGGGGCAGTGCCAAAGGTTATGAAGTTTGGGCAAGAAAACACAATATCAAAACAATGGCTGATTCAATAATTAAACTTAGAGAACAAGGAATTAATTCAATTACACAACTCGATGATCTAATCAAAAAATCTGCCGATGATAGACAAGTCTTGTTAGATAAAATAAAGATAATTGAAACTGAAATGAAGAGTTTATCTCAAGATATGGAAAATATAAATACTGTAAATAAGTATCGTGAAATATATAAATACCACAAGAAAAATCATGGAGATAAGCAATTTGAAGATGAGTATTATAGTGAACTTTCCCTCTATAAAATAGCCGCAAAAGAAATTTTAGAAAACTATAAAAAGCTACCCAATAAAAAAGAAATACTATCAAGCCTCGATAAATTGCAAGAAAAAAATAACACCCTTATGCAAGAGTATTCTTTGAATAAAGAACAATTTTCTGACCTTGTTCAGTTTAGGAAAAACTATGAAAATTATTATGGGATAGAAGTGGAGAGATAAAAAGCTATAAGCGTTGCTTACATTTATTAAAAAGACTTGACATAATTCGTTTACAATGGTAAACTTATTTTGAGCATATTTGTTCACATCTGTAGACAACTAAAGGGAAAGGAGAGTGAGCACAATAGAATTTAATACTTATATCACAGATGCAGAATGGGAAGTCATGCGTGTAGTTTGGGCAAATGATCGAGTAACTAGTAAAAAAGTCATTTCCGTATTGCAAGAAAAAATGGACTGGACACAATCCACTATCAAAACGATCTTAGGTCGATTAGTTGGAAAAGGCGTACTAAATACAGAGCATGAAGGTAGAAAGTTTATTTACACTGCCAATATTGAAGAGACAGAAGCCGTAAGGGATTATGCAGAAGATATTTTTAACCGTATTTGCAATAAGAAAGTCGGAAATGTAATAGGAAGC